>JAFGDC010000400.1 GCA_016932295.1 candidate division CSSED10-310 bacterium | reverse complement strand
GTCCCTGTTGCTGGCTGACGGCATTGGCGACACCATCAGGGTGTCCCTTACCGCCGATCCGTTGGAAGAGGTCTGGGTTGCCTGGAATATTTTGCGTGAACTAGGTTTGCGTGAGCCCGGACCCCGGCTGATTTCCTGCCCCATGTGCGGGCGCTGCAGGGAAGATCTGCTGCCCATGGTTACCCGACTGCGCCATCACCTGCGGGGTATCAAAGCTCCACTCACCGTCGCAGTCATGGGTTGCGAGGTCAATGGCCCCGGTGAGGCCAGATGCGCCGATATCGGTCTGGCCTGCGGTCGAGACTGTGCCCTCCTCTTCCGGCGCGGTCACCCGCATGTCAAACTCGCCTGGCACGATGCCATGGATGCATTGATCGAACAGATTCACCTGGATTCCGCGCGGTGGCGGCTGGGATAACTTTGGCGGCAGCTCCACCATTACCGTGTAGAATGGCATGGGGACGAAGGTCAGGACCAGGATTACGGCGGCCAGCCAACCCAGTTTCTTGTGAAACCCGCGTAGCGGTTGGAGGTCATTAATGGGTCTCGGATGATCCAGTCCGAGCACGAGCACGAGCACCGCCCAGAACCACCAGCCCATCCAGATGAACCCCATGAGAAAGAAGAAGAGAAGGGTGAGTCTGGCTATCAGTCGATGTTTGGTTCCGAACATGGCGTATGCGATGTGTCCACCATCGAGTTGGCCGACGGGCAGCAGGTTGAAGGCGGTCACCAGTAGCCCGATGCAGCCGGCGAAGCCAATTGGGTGCAGCGTCAACACCGCGTTCGCGGGCATACCCGGATGCGTGATAGCGGCGATGAACCTGGTGAGCAGCGAGTCGCCCATCACCATCATCATGCCGCTTGCCTGCGGTTCGGTGACTGAAGAGAGCAAGAAACCGATTACTGTCAGCGGCAGGGCGATTACGAAGCCCGCCAGTGGACCACCGAAGCCGATGTTGATCAAAGCCCGGCGGGAAGGAATCGGCTGGCGGATCTTGATGAACGCCCCCAGGGTGCCGATGCCGTTCAGGAACGGTATGAAGTACGGCAGCGTCGCCTTCACCCCGTGGAGCTTGCACATCACGAAGTGCCCCATTTCGTGAACACCCAGAATGAGCAGAAGGGCAAGTGCAAAGGGCAACCCGCGCCAGATGTGCCACATCGGACCGCCGGCGTAGGCCGTGCCCACCAGCAGCGTGGTGATGACGGTGGCTATGAAGAGCATGACGTTGATCCGCTTGTCCGGTTCCTTCTCGGGCTGTGAACCAGCCTGGTATCCCTTGGGGGGCATGTATTCGATTCGAGGTGTGTATTCTTGCATCAATGACCTCCGACAGCAGAGTAGCATTGTGACCGTCGCCTCTCAAGGCGGGTGAAATTCCGCCGCCGGTCATGATGGCTGGCGGCGGCGCGTGATCTATGACCCGGATTGATGAGTCTGCATCGAGCCGTCTCGATGGAGTTCCATGAAATGCATGACGCGCTTCTGAATTCCAGGGGAAATTCCTTTACCATGATTCGAATCCCGTGAATCCTGCACGGAATGACGAGGTGTTCCGTTTTTTCCTTTACAAGTGACCGGCCATGTCATACATAGAACGAGACATCATGAAGCGTTACATTGGTTTTGTATTGTTATTCAGCACCTTTCTCGCGGCATGCGGAGAACCTCTCGAATCCCCCATCGCCTCACCACCACCGCCGTCGTACAACGTTTTGCTGATCACTCTTGATACTCTCCGCGCCGATTACCTGGGCGGGTACGGTCGAGCAGGCGCCGGGACGCCTGTCATTGACCAATTGAGCCGGGAAGGGGTCACGTGCACCCAGGCCATCACATCGTCACCTCTCACCACTCCATCTCACAGCACCATGATGACCGGTTTGCATCCGCGCGAGCACCGCGTGATCAGGAACGGCATGCATCTGCCCAGAGAAGTGATCACGTTGGCGGAATTGCTGTCCACCGGTGGATATCATACGTGCGCCATCTCCAATATCAGCGCCGGTGACCCGGCAGGCAACGGCTTGAGTCAGGGATTCGAAACCTACCTGGAAACCATTCGCCTGCATGAAACCGTGGGAATCTCGGTGGAAACCGGAAATACTCAGGCAACCGGTATTGAACCCACTCCGACCCACGTGGCGGCATCGGCATCCAAGATGAGTTACTACATTCTCGGGGCGGAGCAGATCAGCCAGCGGGGCATCGGATGGCTCGAGGAGCATCAGCATGCCCCCTTCTTTATGTGGCTGCATTATTTCGAGCCTCATCAGCCCTATGCCCCGTCACAGCGTTACTTCGATATGTTCGCGAGAGAAATCAATCCGCGCCGCCGCTTCTATCTCACCGAGGACTTCCTCCGTATCCATGCCGAGAAGATACTGTTGGATCGACTTGAGGTGGAGTATGTCAAGCGCCTGTACGCCGGCGAGGTGGCGTACACGGATTACGCTGTCGGACTGGTGTTGGAGACGCTGCGGCGACTTGGTCTGATGAAGAATACACTGGTGGTGGTAACGGCTGACCACGGCGAGGTGATGTACGAGAAGGATCACTATTTCGGGCATGCGGGAGTGGTGCATGAAGGAGTCCTGCAGGTTCCCCTGCTGCTGCGCCTGCCGGGCGTACTTCCCGAGGGTGTCCTGGTGAGCCGACAGGTGCGCCTTCTGGATCTCACCCCCACCGTGCTCGATATACTGGGTTACCAGGCGCCGCAACGGATGCGGGGAGAGAGCAGGCGGGACATTCTGACCGGTGGCGTCCCACCGCGAGGCGAAGAGGATGATGTGCCGGTGTTTACGGATACCGGAGAAGAGCTGATATCCATCAGATTGAATGGTTGGAAAGCTGTCGCCGATCAGCGCGGCAAGATTCGCGATCTGTACGATTTGACCTCTGACCCTGCCGAGACCCACAACCTGACAACCAGAGAACGCTCCATGGTCAGGAAGCTTACCAGCCGAATCCGTGCCTGGCGGAACGATATGGAGGAAATCAAGGAACAGGCGCTGATGGTGAACGAAGAAGAGATGGCGCAGTTGCGTGAACTGGGGTACATCAACTGATAACCAGGATAACGAGCGGATGGATCATCCACCGGTGATGTGAATCCGTGCGCCTGGATCGAACATCCGCCAGCGATGGATCATGCCGGTGGGGGGAGTTCATCCCACTGCGGGATGGCATGTGCCCGGTTCTTCAACCGCCACCCGCCAGCAGCGTCAGGTGAAGCACGCCGTCCTCGTCCAACCGATGCCGTGGTGAGACGCGAACGCCCTTCCAGTCAGCGGTGATGTAAGGTATCTCCCGCTTGCCGTACCCCGTCTGTTCCAGTATCTCACTCACCGTGATGGGATTCGCGAACTCCAACCGCCATTCGGACTTTCCGCCCGAGCAGCGCAGCGGACTGGTGCAGACAACCCGAATGATAGGCATTCCGCTATTCCCTGACAAAATCGTCGGGGGGGTGTCGCGCTTCGATCAGCGTGGCTGTCATGGAGCCGGTACGGTATCCCTCCAGATCCAGCGAGACGAAGGAGAAGCCGCATCGTTTCAGGGCGCTGATGATGGCTTCTCTGGCGGACGTCTCAAGCGCGCGCGGCAACTCGTCCGGCGGTAGCTCGAGCCGTGCCAGCCTCCCGTGGACGCGCACCCGGCATACCTTGAAACCAAGGCGGTGCATGCTTTCCTCCGCCCGTTGGATGCGCGCCAGCCTGCCGGGAGTGATCCGGTGCCCGTAGGGCAGACGCGATGCGAGGCAGGCTTGTGCCGGCCTGTCCCAGTTGGGAAGATCAAAGATCCTGGCGAGACCGCGGATGTCCGACTTGTTCATGCCTGCCTGGATGAAGGGGCTGAGAATCCCCTGCTCGCGCACTGCGGTCAAGCCCGGACGATAATCGCCCAGGTCATCCAGATTGCTGCCTTCCAGAACATGCTGACAACCCAATGTCCCCGCTTCCGCCTGAATCCGTTTGAACATCATGCGCTTGCACAGGTAACAGCGATCGGCCCGGTTGCTTCGGATGCCCTCGTCGGCGAGTTGATCGACCTCCAGGACCAGGTGCCGTGCGTCCATGACTTGCGCCAGGCGGCATGCCTCCTCAATTTCCTGCTCCGGAACCAGGGGAGATCGTATGGTGACGGCCATAGCACTGGCGCCCAGCGCTTCCCGGGCAGCGAAGAGCAACAGGGTGCTGTCGACCCCGCCGGAGAAGGCCACCAGGACTGATTGGAGCTGCTGCAACGCCGCCAATAGGTGTCGGTACTTGGTTTTGATCATCTCATCGGGCGGCATTGTTCCACCTTGTTCAGGAAAGTACATCAAATCGATGGACATTATGGAACAATAACCAGTCACCGTCAAACCCGCTCCTCTGAAAGGCTCTCCTTGGTTCTCATGGGTCATCCTGGTGCTTCCGGAGCGATCGGATCAGTCAGGCGGCGATACGGAGGGCAATGCGGCCAGCGATCTGTGTGGCGATCATCGTCGACCTCGATCCACGTCCTGCCGGCCCGCGCGCCGATCGTGCCTGAGAGCCCTTTGATTCACCGGATTCAGGGGGCATCCTTGGGTTTTCCGGTGGGGTGGAGTACAATGAAACCATGCCGAAGCACTATCGTATCATGGTAATGATCCTCGCGTGCGCATGGTCCGGGGCGTGCAGGGGGACTTTTATCACTCATGCGGCGGATGTGGATCGCCTGTTGCGGCACGAGCTGTTTTTCGTCCATCTGGAATCGTATTCGTATGGACTGTCCGAGGAGATTCAATGGGCATCACGGGAAACGTGTTTCCGCGCAGGCGCCGGCAGTTTCACCTCCAAGATCTTCCTGCTGGATGTGGACGTCAAGATCCGTCATCCCCTCAATAAATGGTTGACATTCAAGTATCGCTGGCACCACGAGGACAATCGGTTGCTGGAAGAGACCGATCATCGGGCGGCCTTGTTCCTCACTGCCGGCCGGTTCGGCATTGGGGTGACTGGAATGGCCGAGGGGGCAAAGCAGGGAAACGATGTCGGGGGGGTGGTCTCTTACCGGGAGGCGGAGGATCATTGGATCGAGGCATCTTACACGCAGTTGGATTGCATGCATAATATGAAGACCCTGGATAAAGGCGTGTACCTTGATTTGCCTGAACAGTACCGGATGGCGCTCATGTGGCGGTTCGGTGCCGCATGGGCGATGGCGGGAAAACTTCGTTGGGATACTGCCTGGGCATATCGGGACAGGGATGGCCGGCAGGAACGATACGTGCGCTGCGGCGATTTGTATCTTGAGCGAGAAGGGGCGCCATGGTGCATGGGTTTGGAAGTGCACTGGCTGCGCGAACATGCTGACCGTTTCGCGGCGGATGCCAGGATGGACAGTCTGAACCTGCATGCCGTGCGCGTGACAGGTGAGCTTCGGTATGATGTGAACCGTTGGTGCTGGCGGTATCGCCTCGGCTGGGCCGGTTTGCACGGGAACGGTTATGAAGAGGTTCGCCAACGGTTGACACCGCCCCTGGAAAATTTCAGGTTTACCCGGGATGATGTGCTGACTGCGGTGGAAGTGGAGGCGGCGCTCGGCGGCAGTGATCGTGTCGCGGTCGGTCTGATAACGGGTTTGGTGGATATAGCGGCGCCGGCGGCCCGTACTATTCCCGCGCTGGATGCTGTCATCCGCGCCAAGGTGGTGGGTGAATATTGCCATGGTTTCAACGTAGCCGGCGATAGGGGAGACTTGGTTCTGCTGATGTCCTACAATGTGACGGAACGGCGTTTCGGCGGCGGTGACGCGCGCCTGGTGTTCTGGCTCTGAACGTGGTTCAACCGAATGCCGGGCGAAATGTTTGGATGCAGGAGGTGTGTGAACGAGCTGAACATGTTGCCCCCACTGGCTGGGGAATCGCCAGGTCCGGGCGTTCGTCCCATGACTGAACTGCCGGCGCGGATGATTGCGGCAATTCTCATCCGAGACCCTTGCCCGCCGGCTGGCGAAAACCAAGCGCCAATGATTGGGAGGGGTGACAGGCGGTTCTGGCGGACGAAGTTCAGGAGTAATAGCTCCGTCCATATTGCAATGTGTCTGTCAGAACCGGTGAACCGACTTTATTGAAGAAGAATGAACCGCCGTCAGGCATTGACTGTCAACGCTACGAAGCGATAGGTAGAGGATTCCGGGCGCGATCCTGGTGGGCGACATACTCGACAGTTTCGCACCGAGCGTCTTGCCGCCATTATGGTGAACGTGTTATCGAGAATTCCCTGCCGTCTCAACAGCAGATATTTCTGGCGGTGGATTGGGGGAAATGAACCATGTCGTTGGCGAGGACGGCGACAGGTGGGGAAGGGAAGAGCTGACGGATTTCATGTCGGAAAGGCGGCGGTCGTGGTACATGACAACGCCCGCCGGACGGGTGCCGACGGGCGTGAGAAACCAGTAGTTCAGTCCAGCGCCGCCATCTCCCTGGTGATCTGAACGATATGGCTTATTTCTTCCTTGATGATGGCATCCACTCGGCGCTTGTTTTCCTCGCTGCGCAGGAAGTTTTTCATGCCCGCATAGAAGACGATGGATTCTTTCTCGCGATCGAGGGCATAGGAGAAGATGTCACGGGGGGTGGTTGACGGGTTGAAGAAATCATCCGGGCTGGAGGAGATATCGAAGACGTTGCCATCCGCGATAGCCTGAAGGTACAAGACGGTTTGATCCTCCGGATCGAACACCGCCGGCTGCCGTTCACGAGCTGTCAATGTCGATCTCAGGCCGGAAAAAGTCCTCTCGTGATCGAGTTCCATGGCGGCCAGTTCATTCAACCTGCCCGCCAGCTTCGGATCCGAAACACGCCGGGCAGCCTCTTTGTAAAAATCGGCGCCGTTCCGTTCGATTCGTTCGGCGATGGCGAAGAGTTCGTCAGGATTGAAGGACGTCATGACGTTATTCCGCGGCCGGTGGAGTGAAATTCCTTGCTCCCAATTCACGGTCCATCATGAACAATCCGTTGGGTGAGTCCTTGATCATTTCGAGCTTGGCAACGATTTCAGCGGCGCTGGCTTCTTCTTCAACCTGTTCCTTGATGAACCATTGCAGGAAGTTGTTGGAGGCGTGGTCCCTGATCTCCATGGCCAGATCAACCAGGTCATTGATTCGCTTGGTGATGTACTGTTCATGCTTCAAGGCTGCTTCGAACGCGGCCAGGGGAGTGTCCCACTCCGCCTGGGGCTTTTCGATAGCCAGCAGTTCGACCGCGCCGCCACGTTCGTGGATATAGTCGAAGAATTTCATGGCATGAAACGTTTCTTCCTGCGATTGCACATACATCCAGTTGGCGAAACCGGTGAGGTTTTCCGCGGTGAAATAGGCGGACATGGAGAGATACAGATATGAGGAGAACATTTCCGCGTTGATCTGGTCATTCAGGGCTTCTTCCATTTTTTTATCCAGCATGGCTTCCTCCTGTACGTTAGTTTTCAGTCAAAATCGTCTCGTCATACTCCAGTTCGAGACGCAGTTTGTGTTTGGCTTCCTCCTGGGCGAGCCCCAGAAGCGCGGTTCTCAAAGTTTCATCGTCGGTGGTACCGGCGAGATCATGGTAGAGTCTGAACGATTGTTTCTCCCGCTGCATGGCGACGATCAGTGCCTCCTGATAGGTCATGTGGGGACTGATGGCGGTATTGTCATCGAGATATTCCGCCAGTTGCAGGTTCATCACCCTGCGCTCCGCGCCGGCCAGCAGCTTCCGTTCGTTGATGTTGATGAGTTTTGCCTTGTGTTTCTTTTCCTCGCGTTCAAATGATTGAAACACTTCCCGCATGTGCGGGCTGGCGACCGTTTCGGCGAGTTCCGCATAGAATGCGGCCGCTTCTTCTTCTCGCTCGATCGCGAATGCAATCACGGCTTCCACTGAATCGAATTGCATGCGTTCCTCCACGGTTCGGGTTTCGACTTGATCAGGTCAGAAAGGAGCAAAACCTGCCCCGGACCAATAATCCTGTTTGAGCGTTTCTTGTTGCCGCAGCAAGGCATGGTAATGCGTGGATTCCCATTCCGCCAGCGCTGTGAAAAATGCCGTCGCGGCCGGGTCGGCGGCGCGCATGGCGGCGTTCTTGTAAAACTCGATCGCCGACAGCTCTAAGTGTATCCCCACCGCCAGGGCGGTCATTTCGAAGTGGGCGTCATCAACTCTCGCTCTCAGGCTGTCTGAGAAGATCGGATTGGGTCCCAGGAGAACAGAAGGCTTACCCAGATTCCCCTCGCTTTCCAACCGTCCATGCTGCAGCAAGGAGGAATACTGCGACTTGAGGAATTCGAAGTGCTCCATTTCTTCCCGCGCCAGCCGCTTGAATACTTCGATGCCTTTGGGATCCGTGCTGGTGGCGGCGGCCATCATGTAAAAATAATGCCCTTCCTGTTCGGCCTGCATGGCTTTCACAAGGCTTTCCTCCAGGTTTGCCCTTTCGCGGTTCATCATCTCCCTCCAACGTCCGCGTCAGGCGGACAGGTTGAATTCCTGCCAGTCAAACCAGAAACCCATCCCGCTTACCGCATCGATTTCCGCTTGAACGATAGTGAGATGACCTTCCTCTATCTCCAGGAATCGTTGGAACAACCGGCGTCCGTCACCATCGAGATCGGCTGCCATATGTTCATAAAATTCCTTTGTCCGTTTTTCCACTTCGAGAGCGCGTTTCAACAGATCCACTTCCACCCTCATGTCAAGTTTCTCCAGAGGCGCCTCGATGCGTGTTACCCCTTGTTTGATCATGTCCGCCGGCGGCACCGCCGTCGCCAGTTCCGCCAGCTTCAACCGGCCGTCACGACTCCACTCCCGCAGGCGATCCTCCAAATACGCGACATGCTGCTGTTCTTCCTGCGCGAGAAACTTGAAGATCTTTTTCCCTACCGCCTCGGTCGCCCTGGCCCGGGCATCATTATAGACATCCCTCACGTGCTTTTCGTATTCAATGGCCATCCGCAAGGCTTCCTCGACCTTCATCGTGCCTCCGTTCCCATATGTTGCTCGCCGTCCAGTCCGGCATTCGTACCGGAAAAAATATCATACCCCAGTTCTTGGCCTTTTCAAAACGCCTCATCAATTCCGCTTCGTTCTGTACGCGGGTCCATGTAGGCAATTTTCCTTCGGCGGCGCGTTCGGATTTTTGGATGGCGGCGGGTCCCGCCGTGCACACCATGGCGCGGCTGGCGCCACGTGCTTCCACCGCACACCACCAATCCCCAAACCGCATTCCTTTCGTCTCCAATCCACCGCCTGCGGTTCAAGATCGAACGCACACAACAATTGTGCATCGGGTGAATTTCACCATGATAGTAACGTTTCGTCGGGATTTACACGTTATCTCAACCAGTAACAATTTCAGGCGGGGGAATGGGGGAGAATGGGGGGATTGCGGCGACTGGAAAACTGGTATAGGTTGGGATGTCTGCAAGCGGGGTGAGTATGAAGGTTGCTTTGATCGTTCCGCCCTGGACATATCGAGACATCCGGGCGCATGATACCCAGGGAATAGCCGGTGCCTGGCCACCCATCGGTTCGCTTTACATCGCCGCGGTGCTGCGTGAGCGGGGTCACGAGGTAATCTTCAGGGATGGGGCGTTCTATACGGGTGAAGAGTTGACCGAATGGGTGGATCGTGAACGCCCGGATGTACTTGGCGCGTTCGTGATCGCCATGTTCTGGGATCGAACGAAGACGCTTTTCAAGCGATTCAAGGAGCGGCTGCCGGCACTCTTCCTGGTAGCTGGCGGACATGGCCCCACCGCTCTCGGCGAGCAGGCGTTCATTGATTGTCCGGAGTTAGA
Organism: candidate division CSSED10-310 bacterium; assembly: GCA_016932295.1. The sequence goes on along the minus strand of JAFGDC010000400.1, from coordinate 16,479 downwards.
TGCGATCATACCGGGTGAGGCTGAGTATGGCATGCGGGACCTGGTGGAGAGGTTGGCACAACGGGAGAGTTTGCTGGGTGTGCAGGGCAGCATGGTGCGCGAGGATGGTGTGGTGGTGCGTAATCCTCCTCGTCCCTTTATCGACAATCTGGACGAGTTGCCGTTCCCGGCCATGGATCTGGCGGAGTTGGATCGTTATCGCCCATCGTACGGTCAGGTTTTGCACACTCCCTCGATGCAGGTCATCAGCAGCCGCGGTTGTATGAATGAATGCCTGTACTGCTATCGATTGATGGGACGCAAGGTCCTTCGGTTCCGTTCAGCGGTCAGTGTGGTGGATGAAGTCCAACATTACGTGGAGCATTACGGTGTGCGTGACATCAAGTTTTGGGATGAGTGTTTCACCCATGACAAGTGGCGCACGCTGGCTATATGCAACGAGATTCTCAACCGTGGGCTCAAGGTCTCGTGGTGGATCTCCGCCCGGGCTGACGCCGTCGATCGCGAGCTTCTGACGGCGATGAAGAGGGCCGGTTGCTGGTGCATCAATTTCGGTGTTGAATCCGCCATTCAGAAAAATTTGGATATGTTGCGCAAGAACCTGACCGTCGAACAGATCATCGCGGCGGTGAAACTCACCCATGAAGTGGGAATAGAAACCTTCACCACATATATTTTCGGCATACCTGGAGAAACCTTTGAAGAGGGGCTGGAAACGATCCGCCTGGCCAAGGATTTGAATTCGTATCTGACGGAGTTTTTTCCCATTTCGCCTTTTCCCGGGACGGATCTCTGGAATGATGCGGATCAGTATGGCGTGATCAAACGAGACATGTCGGACATCGGCTTATTGAAAGAGGAGATCCCCTTTGCGCCTTACACGATGACGGTGGAGCAGGTATCGGAGCTGCGCCGCCGGGCGTTCAGGGAATATTATATACGGCCGCGGTACGTGTGGAAATTCGTCAGTACTATCCGCAGCATCTACCAGGTGAAGATGCTGTTGAACGGTGCACGGACACTGCTGTTCTTCACCAGCAAGCGGCGGCGCCGGGCGGTATGAGAGGAATGGACTTGCGCGTCTTACGCAGGTTGCCTACACTGCCCCGAATAGTCGAACACCGTGACAAGAACGTGGTCATGACACGCAGCAATGAGACACACAGATGAAAGGAGCCAGACGATGGGAAGGGTAGCATTCCTGTTTCTCATCCTCCTCCTGGTGATTCCAGTCGCCTTCGCCGCCGCTCAGGAACCTTCCGCCATGGAGGAAGGGGAGGTGAGGAACTTCCTGTCTCCACAGGCGGACAGCGCTGGTATTGACGCGGTGGTGCCGGATGACCGGGAGCCGGAACCGGTGACGCAGGCGGCTGGAATGGAGGAATCCCCCGAACCGCCAAGTCGTCTGATGGCGGAGGACACCCAGGGAGACGACGGCACTTCGGTAACCCTGACCTGGGAGGTTTCACCTGACGAAGACATCACCGCTTATGACATCTTCATGAAGGATGTCACCGATGACAGTCCCCTGGTGGATGTCATCCGTCTGCGTCCCAAGGCCTCCGAATATCGCGATGCCGACACCTCAGGTGAGCGTATCCGGGCCGGACATGAATACGTGTATTTCATACGTTCCCGGCGGGGTGAGCTGGTGTCGGATTTCGTGGCATCTCCTCCGGTGAAGCCGGATTCCGAGTGGTTCAATACCGATGCTTCCAACATCCAGGTGGTGGCGTGGGTACTGCTCATCTGCGCGGCGTTCACCTATTACATTTTCCAGGGCCGGAAGGGAAAAACCTTTGCCATACGGCCGATCGCCGGAATTCAGAATATCGATGATGCGCTCGGCAGAGCCACCGAGATGGGGCGTCCGATTCTGTATGTACTCGGCATCGGTGACATTGAGTATATTTCGACCATCGCCGGCCTGACGATCCTGGGGCGTGTTGCCAAGAAGGCGGCGGAATACGATACGCCGATCCTGGTCCCCTGTTTTGACTACATCACCTTCCCCGTGGCCCAGGAGATCGTGCGCACCGCCTACTCCGACGCCGGCCGTCCGGATGCCTTCAAGTCCGACAGCGTGTATTATGTGACCTCCAGCCAGTTTGCGTATGTTTCCAATGTTTGCGGCACCATGCAACGCGAACTGCCGGCCACGAATTTTTTCCTGGGATTCTTCCGGGCCGAATCATTGATTCTCGCCGAGGCGGGGGCGGCCACCGGCGCCATTCAGATAGCCGGCACTGATTCCGATGACCAACTCCCATTTTTCATTACAGCCTGTGATTACACTCTCATCGGCGAAGAACTCTATGCCGCCAGCGCCTATCTCTCCAAAGAGCCGGTGCTGCTCGGTACCCTCAAAGGACAAGACTTCGGGAAAGCACTGATTCTCCTCTGGCTCCTGGTCGGCGCTATCCTGCTCATATTCGGTCAGACCTTTTTCCTCGACTGGTTCCCGGTGCAGTAGGAGGTGCGGAATTGAAACGAGAAATACCACTGCTGTTCGCCTTCGTTTTCGGCGTGCTGATGATCATCCAGTACTTTGTGCCGCACGCCTACTCGCAGGCGTTCTTCAACTACATGCTGGACTTCCTCATCATCGCCGGCGTGCCGGCCATCGTCATCGGTGTCACCTCACTGTGGCGGGTGCACTGGATCAAGGTGAGGCGCCGGGTCCCCGGTTACTTCTACAGCGCTGTTACGCTGTTCTTCATCATCATCACCGCCGCGGTTGGCTTCATCTGGCAGTACGATGATCCCCGAGGACCCTTCCGGTTCCTCTTTGAATCGGTGCAGATCTCGATTCAATCCACCATGTTTTCACTGTTGGCCTTCTACATCGCTTCAGCCGCCTATCGGGCTTTCCGGGCACGCAATGCCCAGGCCACCGTGCTCCTCATCGCTGCCGTCATCGTCATGATAGGCCGCACATCGTTCTGGGGCTATATCCCGGTTGTCGGCAAATACTTCCCGATCGTGACAAACTGGCTCATGTATGTGCCCAATCTCGCCGCCAAACGCGGCATCTATCTGGGACTGGCCTTGGGATCGATTGCCACGTCACTCAAGATGATACTGGGAATTGAACGCTCGTATCTCGGCGGAACGGGCTAAGGGGGAAACCACATGAAATGGTTCGATCGCATGCAGCAGATCGACCGGCGGATCATCTACCTGCTGGTGGCGCTCGTGGTTGCGCTTCCGCTGGTACTGCCACTCGATCTTCCCACCTTCTACACTCCGCCGGTGAATGCCCTGTTCAATTTCATCGAGGGCATCAAGGGAGATGGCGTGCTCCTGCTGGGCTTCAATCATGACGGCTCCGTTGTGCCGGAAATCGAACCCATGGTGCGCTCGGTCATCCGCCACGCGTTCCTTCGCGACATCAAGATACTGGCCTATTGTTGGAGTCTGGAGGGCGCCACCCTTGGCGACAGTCTGCTGGTTGAGCTGGCGAATCAGTATGGCAAGGTCTACGGCGAAGATTACGTCAATTTCGGTTACAAGATTCCATCGTTCCCCATTATCATCGGCATGGGTTCGGATATCACCAGGGTGCTTCCCACCGACTCCAGGGGCACTCCGATCGGGGAAATACCCATGATGAAGAATATCCGTTCCTATGAAAATATCGATCTCATCATCGATTTCAGCGGCTCGAGCACGTTCTACAGGTGGATTTACTTCGCCCACACCAGGTTCGATGTGGATGTCGCCGCCGGCGTTACCGGCGTCATCGCCGCCGAGGCGTTTCCACTGCTGCAGACGGAGCAGCTCATCGGCCTCATGGCCGGTCTCAAGGATGCGGCTGAGTATGAGCAGCATGCCGACGAGGTGGAAGCCGAGGTGGACAAGGCGCGCGGCATCACCACCACCCGCCGCGCCAATATTGCCGCCGCCGTAAGATCCAGGGAAGGCGATGTGGCCTCGGAGCGGCTGGACCGGGAATGGGACCGGGTACGGGATTACGACAAGCGAGCCCGCAAGGGAATGGACAGCCAGGCCATCGCCCACATCCTCATCATCGGCTTCATCGTCCTGGGCAATATCGGATACTTCGCCGGGTTGCGTGATAAAAAACGCACCTTGAGGAGGCATTGACAATGGGTTCCTTGCTCACCTTCGAATCCGGCGTGGTATGGGTCGGAGCCTTCTTCACGCTCTGCATCTACTCGTTCCTTTATAAGGAGAACCCCTTCTACCGATTCGCCGAGCATGCCGTGGTCGGTGCATCCGTGGGGTATATGATCGTCATGGCGTACTACAACGTCATCAAACCCTACTGGTGGGAGAATTTTCTGAAAGGCATGTTCGTGCGGCACGAAGCCTATGCCTTCGGCCTGATCCCGGCCGCACTGGTCGGCCTGCTCTGGCTCACGAGGCTTATCCCCAAGGTGGCCTGGATGTCACGCTACCCCATCGCCATCAGCGTCGGTTTCTCCAGCGGCTATGCCATCCCCATCACCATCCAGGCATCAATTCTCGTCCACCTGCGCGCCACCTGGGCCAACATGCTCATTCGCGACGACGGCGGCCACCTGTTGTTGAAGGCGACCATTTATGGCGTCATCATCTTCATGGGCGTCATCAGTGTGTTGTGCTACTTCTTCTTCTCGAAAGCCCATACCGGCCTCTACGGTTACTTCACTCAGTTGGGTATCTGGTTCCTGATGGTGTCCTTCGGCGCTTCGTTCGGGTACACTGTGATGGCTCGTATTTCCTTGTTCATCGGGAGGTTGCAGTTCCTGTTCACGGATTGGCTGGGTATCCTGCATTGACCGGCGACGCCTGGACACGGCTTGCACTGACTCAGGAAGCAGGCCCCGGTCCGGCGCATGCAGGCGCGTTGCCGGTCGGCAACTCCTTCGCCGCATCCCATCCACTGCCGACACAAGACGCGATTTGTCCCCATTCCATGCCTCCGCATATCTCCGCCGGGCTCGCGGACTCGCCCTCCTGGCGGCACGAAGTCCCAAGGCGCAGAACGCAGTTCATCTGACGACAAGAAACGCCGCGGAGAGTGCATCAAAGACTAGAGTTCGTGGTCACCTTTCGCGATCATCCATGCGCTGTGCGCCAGGTAAGCGTTGCAGCAGATCGGGATGATGACGGGAATCCAACTGTTGGTAAAGGCGTAAACGAGCTGCCCCACGATTATCAGGACGACCACGAAGACGAGACCGGAGGTGATCTGGGACACATCCTTGCGGACTGCGAACCCCATGATGACGAGCAGTGTGGCGTAGGCGATGTGGAGGTACGTGATGATATGTTCATTGTGCAGGAAGATGCCACTGTGGAGCGATTTGGTGAAGAGGTAGATGATGAGGCCGTAGGCGAGGATCACTCCCGCCGTGGTGAATGTCAGGTTGCTGAGCTTGATGTTTTCAGGCAGGTCCAACAATTGCCGTTGGGCCTCCAGGTATTTCGCGCTGGGTAAATTGATGTCCTGGGGTTCCTCACCTTCTTCCCGGCGCTGGGATCGGGCTTTTTCGAAGCATTGCCGCGAGCAGTACTTCATTCGTCCTTTGGGCAGTTCGCGCCCGCATATTTCACATCGCATGAATACTCCTGATCCGTTCTCGATCAATTCAACTATAGTGAACCTTGGAGGAGTGGTCAATCAACAGTGTGCATCGAGAATGATCCCCGGTGGAGAGTGCAGAGGAAGGTCTTGTCCGTGCGCCACGCCCACGATCCGGCGGTGCTGCAGCCTGATTCCACGCCGGTCCGGGAAGCATGGATGGACCGCCGTTTTTCAGTTGACCGGCGTGGATTCCGTTTGATAGACAAATACTGTTCGGGTTCGCCGCCGGATCGTATTGAATCGCCGCGGATCAACCGGTGGGCAGGAATTCGGCCATGGGCGGCGCGTACCATGGATACGCGGTTGTGCGATCCGGCCTGAGCCCTGTGATGATGCCGCCTGTGGGATTACACGACAGAGAATTTTCACCCCGGTCGCGCCGGCGCGGTTGGGTTAATCGTCTCGCAAAGGGGGAGCAAGCGATGAGAAGTGAGTTCATCCTTGGAAAAGACCAGAGTCTGCCGTCATTGGATACTCTTGGTTTCGGAAAGTACTATGTCCCGTATATGTATTTGAGGCGTTTTCGCGCAGGGCAGTGGGAAACTGCCAATGTGCTGGATTATCAGTTATTGGAAATCGATCCCGCGGCGAATGTTCTGCATTACGGTCAAGCGATCTTTGAGGGGATGAAGGGTTATTATAACCAGGATCAGGACAAGTATTTCCTGTTTCGACCGGAACAAAACGCCGAACGCTACATTGTTTCCGCCCGTCGAATCTGTATGCCGGATCTGCCGGTGGATGCATTTGTGGAATCGGTTATCAAGGCAATGCAGTTCTCCAGGAAATGGATTCCACCTTACTCACGGGCGCATCCCACCGGCGCATCTCTCTATATCAGGCCGTTCATGATCGGTACGTCCCCCAAACTTGGAGTCAAACCTTCGGATCACTATGCTCACATGGTGATTACCAGCCCTTCAGGACCGTATTTCCCCACCGGGATGAAACCCATCAAATTGAAGGTGGAGACGGAATATGTCCGCGCCGTGCCCGGCGGTACCGGCAACGCCAAGGTCGCCGGGAATTATGCCGCATCGATGCTGGCCGGCGCCAACGCGCAAAAGGAAGGGTATGCCCAGGTGCTGTGGCTCGACGCCATCGAGCACCGTTTCCTCGAAGAAGTCGGCGCCATGAACGTGTTCGTGGTGATGAACGACAAGTTGCATGTCCCCTTGCTCAGCGGATCGATCCTTCCGGGCATAACCCGTCAGTCCATCATCGAACTCGCCTCCGAGGTTTTGGGTTTGGAGGTGGAGGAGCGGCACATCGCTATCGAGGAAGTGATAGATGGAATCCAGAGCGGCGTGGTGACGGAATTGTTCGGTTCCGGGACGGCGGCGGTGATCACCCCTGTCGGGTTGTTGGGTTACGAGGGTGCTGATTACACGATCTCGATGGATAAGGTGGGACCCTGCACGAAGAGGCTGTATGACCTGCTGGTGGCGATCCAGTACGGTGAAGAGCCGATAGGCTACGAGAAGGGGTGGACGTACCCGGTGGACCTGACCTGAACAGGGGTGATTCCGGGCTTTCCCTGATCTTCCGGCGATCCACGGCGGTGGATTTGGGACCCCCGCTTCCATTGTTCCGCTGAATGGTATCTGTGATACATTGGAGTCCATCCAACCGAGACGAGGCACCTGATGCGGAGTGACATTGTCGCCCGGGTGGAATATTTTTCAACACTGCTTTGCCGGTTCCGGCGCTGGCTGCAAACGCAACCCGCCGGTCTCGCGGCGAGTCTCTTCGCCATCGCGGCCTGGTGCATGGCCGCCAACTATTCAGTCCTCCAGGACATCATCTATTACGACGGTGCCCATCTGCTCGACGCCTTCCTCCACGGCGAGCACATCAGTCTCGTTCCAGACGGGTATTACCTCTTTCCCCGCGTATTTACCGGCGCATTGCTGTTGTTCCTTTCCCGGTTATTCGGCACGGCGCCCCTCGGTTATCACGCCGTGGGGCTCATGCTGCACATGGTGAATGCCGGCTTGTTCTTCTTCCTGGCATGGCGCATCCTCGGTGAACCGACTCCGGCCTTGCTGGTCGCCCTGTGCTTCTCCGGCGGGCCCCACACAGAAGTGGTGGGGCTCATCGGTGCAATCTCCGAACTGCTTGTGGTGGGTTGTTGCGCAGGGTGCTTGCTCGCCTGGTTTCGATTCCGCGACAGCGGTAGCGCCGGATCCTTCCTGGCTGTCTGGATGACTGCCTGGAGCGCTTGCTTCTTCCGTGATACCGCCGTGGTTCTGCCGGGCATGCTGCTGCTGGATTACCTCCTCCGGCCGTCTCGCTCCCGCTCCTTCAACCGCGGCGCTCTCGCGCTCCTCACCCTAGGCTGGCTGCCGGTGGTTGCGGCCTTGTCCAACTCGTTCAGCCGTTGGCTCACTGCGCCCCCAAGGAGCCCCACGGATCAAAGCCTGGTTCAGGGCATAGGGACGGTATTCACCATCGCCGATAATGCGATTATCGGTTTTTTTCATGATGCCCGGCCCGTATTGGAAAGTCTCTCCGGCATCCCATTGTTTCCCTTGCTGTGCCTACTGGGAGTGGTGATCCTGTCACTGCCGCCGGTGCAACCGCGTCTGCGGCGTCTCGGTCTGGTGATGTGCACCTGGTGTCTGATTGTCAACGCTCCGTACGCGATGTTGCAGTTTTTTTCCAGTAACTACAGCTATCCCGCGGGATATGGGTACGCAATAATTCCTTTTTTGTGGATCTTTGCATTTCTGGTCTGGAGCAGATTCCGCAGTTACGTGCCGCGGCTGGTCCGGCTTGGCGCGGCCTGCATCGTTTTGTGGAGTGCGTTCTCATCGACAAGAGCCCATCGGGATCGTTACAGGAACGAGAATGCCGAAATGCGGGTCCTCAAGACAATAAGCCTCCAGTTGGGTAACCTTGGGCCCGTGCATCAGATGGTGCTGCTGCGTGATTATTCCGGCGCACTTTATGGCGCGCCCGAAGTGAACACGATTATCCATTTTTTCACGGGAATTCTGCTTGATACCCGCATCGCCTATTGCGCCCCTGACGTACTGGAACACGCTGTGTCCTGTGAAGATCTACGGTCGGCCGCGAGCGAATGCGAACCTGAAAACGCTTCATCACGGGAATGGACACTGGAGACACTGGATGATGACACACTGCTCGCCGGTGTAATCAGAAAGACCGTCGGAACAGAAGGTTACTCATTCACGACGAGGATTTGTCCGGTACGGGTGATGACTGAAACCGGCAGGACGGGCACGGTCGGCCAGGCCCGATGACCAGGCCCGATGACCAGGCCCGATGACCATGCCCGATGTCCCCAGCGCGGCGTGCATTCGCTCTTACTGGCCAGTAGATAGAAGTACGTCTGAAAAGGTATTCGACAAGAGTATTCGACTGTGATAAGAAAATCAGAACTCCTTCTGGCGGCTGTTAAGCTGCCTGTGAACCAAGGAAGAGAACATGGAAGAAACCTCACTAGTGTTAAAAATTGAAGAGATGCTTCAGGAGCTGCGCCGCGTATCACAGGAGATTGCTGCGTTGCGCCGGGCTCTGCCATCGGCACTCCCGCCGGATGATTCCGGGTATCAGCGCCGTGGTTTCCGCCGACCGGGCGATCGACGGCCGCCGCAAGGTCGATACCGTAGTGTCCCGGATGTCATGCACGGCATCCTCGCCGATTACGGTATCACCGTCCTGCGTCACAAGACTGAATCCATCCCTGATTCCAAGAAGGATGGCCTGGCCCTCCTGATCGGCAGCTCCATGAAGGACATCACCCCTTGGTACCAGAACTTCCTGGAGCAGGTCAAGGAGGCGGATGAGCTGTACCTGGAAGTGGACGAGGAGGATGAGACTGTCCGCACGGCATGGGAGAAAATTTTCAACAAGCTGCAATCATGGCGCGGTTTGGATTCCTGGTTTTATGACGAAGCGCAGCAGGTATTTACCGGCGATTTCACGCCACATCCGGAGATGTACCAATTTTTCCTGGATGGCTGGTTCCCCCGCTATATCGCCCGGTTGATACAGAACGCCATCCGCGCCCAGAATCGCCAGATGACCTACCTCTATGAACCGGAATTGAAACTGGAGAGCGGTGACGTGGTGACCGTTGATCTCGCCCTTCTGATCGATTCGGAATTTCACTGGGCTGCCTGCGTCACCGATTACTACAGCGCCGATCTGGACTCTCTCAGTGTTCTGGCAAGCAAATTGGGCACTCCCATAGAGCAGTCTCACATGTTTGTACTGGGGCTGGAAGATGAATTAGCGGAGCAACTGTCGGAGGAGTTCAACCTGAGGGTGAGCAGCCAGGATCGAGTGCTGGAATCGTTCGAGATATTTGATCTGCCGGTTTCCCGCCTGGTTTCCACCAAGATTTTCCATGAATTCCCGACCAATCTGCGCGCGTTTCTCAACCAGCACAATCTGAGACCGTTCCCGGAGCGCCGCAAGCACGTTCTGGCAAACCTCCTGCGATTGTCGCAGACGCTGCCGACGCCGCTTCCCCTGACCAACTACAAGCGTATCCTGCATCAACACCTCGGTGTCTCCAAGACCTGTATCCAGGATATTCTGAATGCGGTCGTACGCAGCGGCAGTGTGATCGATCTGGATGGCAACCAGCTTTATTCCTTCAACCTGCCAGTGAGTTCCTTCTCGACTGACAGTATTGAAGAACTGGACAGCCGGTGTCGCCAGTCCTACTGCTATGTCATCCTGAAATACCACCCATCCTATTTCGACATGGATTCGAACCGGAATGATTTCATTGAAACCGTGGGCCTGGCACCACCCGCCGAAGAGGAAATCCAGCGCATCCTGGAGATGATCCAGACGGCGCAGGAAAGTGAAGAATGAGATCGGCGTTGGTGTGACACCAGGTCTGGCGGTGTCATGCTGAATAGACTCAAACGCTGTGGCATGACGATGGGATACTCGACGGGAGTGCTTCGCCTCCTGGCCCGGCGCCGTCCACCTCGCGGCCTGGTGGTTGTGGCATACCATCAGTTGGCTCCTCCGCAGTACCTCATGAATTTGCTGGGGATGGAACCGGTAACGGACTCTTTCGCCGCTCAGGTGCGCTTTCTGCGGCGGGCATACGAGATTGTCGACCTGTACTCCTGGCTGAAAACCGGCCGGCCTGAACGCGGCGCACTTGCCATTACATTCGATGACGGCTACATGGATGTCTTCACCCATGCCTTTCCCGTATTGAAAGAACTCGAGGTTCCGGCCACTGTCTTCCTGGTGCCAGGCTGCATGGATTCTCGCGAAGCCCTTTGGCTCGATCGCCTGTATCATGCCCTGCACGCCACGCGGGAATCCGGACTCAGTATGGAAATCCTTGGCCAGGTCATCGATTTTCCACTTTCCCCTTACCCCGCCAGAGCGCTTGCTGTTCGCAAGCTCCGTGATTTCTGCAAGGCGCTGGATGAAGTGACCCTCGAAAACTTCCTGGTGGAAATGGAATCCCGATTGCACGTCGATTCGGCGCGAGTCGCTGAATTGCAGCCGTTGCTTCACTGGGATCAGGTACGGATGATGTCCGGAAGTGGGATTCGTTTCGGTTCTCACAGCCACACACACCAGATCCTCAGCAGAATCTCCGATGGCAGACTCCATTGCGAACTGACTGAATCGAGGCGGCGGATCACCGAGGAAACCGGGACCGTGCCAACTGTCCTGGCCTACCCTAACGGCGGTCCGGGTGATTTCGACCAACGCGTGGTGATCGCTGCTGGCGCTGCCGGATATGAGTTCGGGATGACCTTCATGGAAGGTTTGCATCGATTCGGGGGAGATCCTTACAGGGTTCCGCGGATCGGGGTATTCGGTGCGAATGTGGCGGAATTTTCGACCCGTCTCGTAAGAAAAACAATCTTACGGCGGGAGAACTGACTTCCCGGATTCCGGTCTCTTACTCTGTCAATCCTGGCCCGTAGATCGTCTGGTTGCGCCCGGCGTTTTTGGCCTGGTACAATCCCTTGTCCGCCCGGTCGATCAAGGACAACAATGTCTCTTCCGGCCGCATCTCGACCACACCACTGCTCAACGTCACTCGAAGGGGGGGGGTGACATCGGTGATTTCCAGAGATTCCACGGTCTGGCGGATACGTTCCCCCACTTCGAATGCGGTCGCGGCATCGCAGTTGGGCAGGATGATGATGAACTCCTCGCCACCGTACCGGCAGGCGATGTCATGGGCTCGAATGTGCATGAGTATCCTTTGTCCCAGGAGCGTGAGCACTCTGTCGCCGACAAGATGGCCATACTCATCGTTGATACGCTTGAAGAAATCGATATCGATCATTATGAGGCTGCACATCTTGCGCTTTTCCTGTAAAGCGGCGAATTTCCTTGGCGCCTCGTCTTCGAAATACTTGCGCGAGTATAGTCCGGTCAGAGGATCCTTGAGCGCGCCGGAGAGTTTTCGGGAGAGTTCCTGTTGATAGTGGGCGTCCAGCGGGTCCAGCAGTTCGAATCTGAGTATGACATCGCCGATGGCCACCTTGTCGCCGTTGACCAGCCTTGTGGAAAGAACCCGCATCCCGTTCACATAGAGCCCGTTCGTGCTGTTCAGATCCCTGATCAATACTTCGTTGTCGGGTTGCAGTATCAACTCTGCGTGCCGGCGCGACACCGTGTCATGCGCGATCACGAATTCCGTCTCGCCGCGTCCTATGGTGAGGTGCCTGCGGCTGGCTGACAACCGTATGCTGGTACCGATCCGCGGGCCGGCGATGATAGTCAATTGAGGCACAAACGCACTCTCGTCAACATCGAGCCGGGGATCGAGTTTTATGCTATTCGCACGGATGGTTTTCGAACTGTCTTCGTAATTCCTGGCATTCATCCCACGGACCATCATATCAAGTTCAGGCACTACTGTTTAACAGATTTCCACCCTGAAAGCAAATCGCCTTGCAGCCTGCCGTGCCTGCTGGACCGGGTTGTACCAACCACATTGCCAGCCGTCCGGGCATTGCCGTCTGAATCGGAGAACAGGACAGCCATCAGGTAGCGGATCTTTTTCCGACAAGAGGAGCACCCTGCAATCGTGCAAGGGTGGGTACCGATGCAATGGCCGGCCGGCACCGCCAAAAGACTTTCCAATCTGTGCCGGGAACGATCATCGCTTGCGTTGCCCGAAACCATGCTGGCCTCGTCGGTCATCGGGATGATGATGAAGGAAAGCAGGCCGCCAGCCGCAGTCTCGCTGGAATCATCATTGCGGTCCCGGGTGAACACGGATGAAGACCACCTGTTCATCGTCCAGATCGACGCTGATACGTTCCATCACCATGCCGTCAGGAACCTTTTCAGCACCATCTTCCCGGGCTGCGCTCAGGATCGCCACGCCCTGTTGCTCAAGCCTGCGTATCAAGCTTGATAGATCCAGATGCCGCATGCCGACCGCTTGTGATGTGATCATGGAGAAACGCCTCCCCTGCTCGATCCCGGCGGGGAATCGCTCCCCCAGGATTTTGATATTGACAAGGGCCAACATTCGGCACACGTGTTCCAGAAAATGCCTTCTGGTGTTTCTCGGTTCCATCAGGAGCACCATCCACTCGGGGTGCGCAATTGCCAGGGGAACCGCTGGGAGTCCCGCCCCGGATCCGATATCCAGGATGTTGGTGCAGGCGGTGGGTGCCAGTGTATCTATCGCCAGCGCGCGGCGGATAAGACGGACCACGCCGGCTGGAGTCAGCCGCCTGGATACGAGATTGTAATGCCGATTCCAGGTCAGCAGTTCCTGGCAGTATTGAGTCAGCCGGTGGATGGCAGGCGGTGGTACTGGTATGTCACGAAGCATTTCCGGATCGATCCGGGTCACGCCTGCTCCCGTCCTTTCGGGTACGTGTGAAGCCGTCCGTCCAGCGCTTCGATCATTGTGCCGCCCGCGCCGATGATGAGATGTCCGGGGCAGAGGGGTACCTTGCCGTAACCACCCGGCACGTCCAGGACATACGTTGGCAGGGCATACCCGGGAATCGACCCGCGCAGCGATTTGAACAACCGGAGTCCCATGTCGGGCGGAATCCTGAAGTGGGCGGTGCCTGGTACGGGATCAGGATGATGCAGATAGTACGGTTTGATACGCATTTCGATCAAGCTGAGAAACAGGTCCCGTAACGTTTCACGGTCGTCGTTCACCCCATGCAGTAAAACGCTTTGGCTGAGTACCGGCACCCCCACCGCCATGAGTTCGCGGATCATCTGCGGATGGTCTCCGGTGAGTTCATTGGCATGGTTGATGTGGGCTACGAGCCACAGAGGTACGGCACTGTTGGCCAGGATCGATAGAAGCCCTGAAGTAAACCGGAAGGGATTGGCCGTTATCATCCTGGTGTGAATGCGTATGGTGCGGATTTGAGGAATCCGGTGGATATCCTCGAGGAGTCCGCCGAGTCGCTCATCCGGCAAGGACAGTGGATCACCGCCCGTGATTACGACTTCATGCACCTCGGAGTGAGCCAGCAGGTACCGTGCCAGCGCTTCCATATCGGCGGCGGTGAAGTTTCCGGCATCCCGCGGATCGGGTCGGCGAAAACAAAAACGGCAATGCATTGGACAGGGCGAACCGATTATCAACAGGACCCTGTCAGGATACCGGTGCACCAGCAGCGGATGCTTGTCACCCAGCACACAGTGCGTCACATCACCAGTCGGATCCACCATCTCCTCCGGCATCGTGACCGTCTCCTCAGGGCGCGGGATCACCTGGGCGAAAATCGGATCGGTGTAGTCATACTTTCGTATGAGAGAAAGCACGTGGGGTGTCGCGCGTGTGGGAAACGAGGGAAACGAGGGGAACGAGACAGGCGCCGGCGGTTCGAGACGGCGTGCCACCTCATCCGCTTGAGCCATCTGCCACCGCCAATCGACCGGGCTTTCCATCCATTTCTCCTCGTCGCAGGCAGATCCTATCCACTGGCGTGCCGGATGTAAACAGGGGTCTCGTGAATTCATGCCGGCACCACCGGTCCGGTCCGATCGTCGTGGGAATGCTGATCATGCATCGTCCCCCACGCTGAAAATTCACTCTCAAGGGGTAATTCACCTCTTTTCCTCTTGACAATGAGGGCACTAAAACCTATGTTCTCCATTACGACTGCCGAAGTGGTGGAACTGGCAGACACGCTAGTTTCAGGTACTAGTGGGTTTTAACGCCCGTGGGGGTTCGAGTCCCCCCTTCGGCATGAACAGGGCGCTGCGGCGCCTTTTTTCATGTACCGCACAGTATCCCCGAGAAGACATCCCTCCGCCGGTCGATACCGGTGTACATCGATTCGCGCTGCAGTCATGATAACGGTGGCGACGTATCGATTACACCAGTAACAAGATTCAGGGAACAGTTCTTGTCCCGGAGGCGCAGGATCGGACCGTCAACGAGGGATGTCTGGAATCAGGTCCTTGAGATAGGGCTTGGCTTCACATTCCCTGGCGAAGTTGGCATCGCGCATGCGGTTGCGATATCCCGGCTCCTGGAACGAGTAGGTGAACTTGGTATGAATGTCATACTTGTTCTCCAGCAGGGCCACCACATCTTCAATGAACACCAGTTCCTCGTCGGTGGGGATGATCAGTATCCTGGCGGATGAACCCGGACCGGTGATGTCCATCTCGATGTTCATGCTGCGGGCGATCCTGTTCTTCCCGGGATCGAAGACGATACCCATGGGCTGGAGTCCATCCAGGATCTTCTCGCGGAGGATATCATCCTTTACGCCGGCACCGGCGGTGAAGACCAGCGCATCAACGGAACCGAGCGCGGCGGTGTAAGCGCCGATGTACTTCTTCAGGCGATATGCCTCGATATCCACCGCCAGTCGAGAGCGGCGGTCGCCATCGGCGGCGGCTTCGGTGATATCCCGCCGATCGACATATTTCCCGGTGATGCCGAGCAGCCCGCTCTTTTTGTTCAGAATCGTGGTCATGGCCTTGGGATCGAGACCTTCTTCCTCCATGATGTAGAGATCGATGGCGGCATCGTGATCGCCAGCCCTGGTCCCCATGACCGCACCCTCCAGCGGGGTGAATCCCATCGAAGTGTCGAAGGAACAACCATTCTTGACGGCGTTCACACTGACACCGTTGCCGATGTGCAGGCTGACCAGGTTGACATCGAACGGATCCTTGCCCAGCAGGACGGCAGCCCGTTTGGCCACGTACAGGAGTGAGGTGCCGTGAAAGCCATACCGCCGGAGTCCGTATTTCTCATACCATTCGTACGGCAGCGCATAGATGTAACTCGTTGCCGGCATGGTCTGATGCCAAGCGGTGTCCATGATGGCCATGTGAGGCACATCCGGAATCAACTGCATCGCCGCTTTGATACCCATGATATTGGGAGGATTGTGCAACGGCGCTAATTTCGCCAGCTTTTCGAATTCAGCGATCTCGTTGTCGCCGATGATGACCGACTTGGCGAATTGCTCGCCACCGTGAACGACACGATGACCTACCGCGACTATTTCATGGATGTCCTTCAGTACGCCATGGTCCTTGTGAGTCAGTGACTTGACGATGATGTCGATGGCTTCCTTGTGGGTCGGACACTCATGAGGAATTTTCATGGCGACCCGCCCATTGACCTCGTACACGCAGAACGACTCACCTATGGTGACACGTTCCACGACACCGGTGGCGATAACGATTTTCCCGGTCCAATCATACAGCTGGTACTTGACGGATGAGCTGCCGCAATTGAGCGATAGAATGATCATGCGTCCTCCTTGTCGTCACGTGAGATAGTAGCGTAACGTACTGCGATTACACATGAATGTCAACGGCTTAGTACTCCCCAAATCCCCCGCCTGGTCAGTGCAGGGTCATTGATCCTGCCAAATGGGGTCTGATTTGCGGGTGCGGCATGCTTCATCAGGTCG
>JAFGDC010000399.1 GCA_016932295.1 candidate division CSSED10-310 bacterium | reverse complement strand
GACGCAGCTCTTCGGCGAGCGCATGATCATCGCCAACGCCACCGGCTGCTCGTCGATCTGGGGCGGCACCTTCCCCACCATGCCCTATACCACCTTCAAGAATGGTAAGGGCCCGGCCTGGGCCAATTCGTTGTTCGAGGATAACGCGGAGTACGGTCTGGGGTTCAGGCTGGCGGTCGATGCCAATCGCCGACAGTTGAAGTCCCAGTTGGAGCGTCTGCTGGAAGCCGATATCCATGGCGAATTGAAGGAATGTGTCGCAACCTGCCTGAAACTCTGGACAGAGATCGGTGACGAGGCACAGGCGAATGCCGGGACACTGCGCCGGGAGTTGGTGAACGCAGCCAAGATCGCCGCGGGTGGGTTGGCGGAAATACTGGCCAAGGCCATAGAACTGCAGGACTACGCAGTGGACAAGTCGGTCTGGATAATCGGCGGCGACGGCTGGGCGTATGACATCGGATACGGCGGCCTGGATCACGTCCTGGCTCAGAACCGGAATGTCAACGTGATGGTTCTTGATACCGAGGTGTATTCCAACACCGGTGGCCAGGCATCGAAGGCGACGCCGTTCGGTTCGATCGCCAAGTTCGCATCGGCCGGCAAGCATACCGGCAAGAAGGACCTCGGACTCATGGCCATGAGTTACGGCACCAGTTACGTGGCCAGCATTGCACTGGGTGCCAATCCGGTACAGGCGGTCAAGGCGATGAGCGAGGCGGAATCGTACAACGGTCCGTCTATCATCATTGCCTACGCGCCCTGCATTGCCCACGGCATCGACATGAGCACCACGCCCGACATCGAGAAGAACGCGGTCGAATCCGGCTACTGGGTACTGTATCGATATGATCCCAGACGCAGCACCGCCGGGCAGAATCCACTCCTTTTCGATTCCAAGGAGCCCACGATGAGCGTGCTGAAGTTCATCGCCGCGGAGAAACGGTACTCGCAGCTCAAGAGTGTAAATCCGAAAGAATACGAAAAACTGTACGGCCTCCTGGAGAACGATGTCACCAGGAAATACAACTACCTCAAGAAACTATCGGAGATCGAGCAGGCCGATATCTGCCAAAGCTTCATCTGCATGGAATAGGAACGTTACGGGCGCGCGGCGCCGCCGCGCGCCCGTATTCCGTACACCCGTTATGCGCCGTTGGTGATCCCCTTGCCGGCGCAACCAGAAGAGCGGCCGCGCTCGTCGGAAAAGCTGTCCGGCTTGATAGGGAAGTCGTTTTCTGATACCTCAAAGCAATGAAAGTTACCCTTGTTTCACCCTATTCCGATATCACCTCCCTGGGAGTCAGGTTCCTCTCGGCGGTGCTCAAACGCGCCGGTCACACGCCGCAGATCATTTTTCTGCCGCATCGGCCAGCGGAAACACTCACTGACGAAACCAGTCAAATCTATGAAAGAGACCGGCTTGAGGCGATTGCGGAGGCATGTGCCGGCAGCGGTTTGATCGGTATCTCCCTGATGACCAACTATTTCGAACGGGCACGGGTTCTGACGGACTTTCTGCGGGACCGCCTGACGGCGCCGATCATCTGGGGAGGCATCCACCCCACCATCCGCCCGGACGAATGCCTCGATTCAGCAGATCTCGTCTGTGTTGGAGAAGGCGAGGAATTGATCGTCGAACTGGCGGAGTCGCTGGCTCAGAATCGATCCACCGCCGCGCTCGCCAATCTCGGGTGGCGCGCGGACGGCGGCCTTCGTCTGAACAAAGCCCGGCCCCTCATTCTCGACCTGGATGCACTGCCCTACCCCGACTATGACCATGGCGGCCACCTGGTCTGGGATGAGGACTCCCGGCGGCTGCGGAGCGTGGATATCGACCTGTTTCGCGAGTATCTGTCACGCGGACATATCTCCAGGATCAGGAATGAAATCGCCTATCAGACCATCGCCACACGGGGCTGCCCTCATGATTGCTCGTACTGCTGCAACAACGCGTTGCGCGATCTGTACCGCGGACAGCAATACCTGCGCCGGCGCAGCACCGGCAACATCCTCGGTGAACTGGAGGAGATGCGCGCGCGGTTCCCTTTCATCAAGGTGATCGGCTTCTCCGACGATTCTTTCTTCGCGGACAACGAAGCGGGTATCGAGGCCTTCGCCAGGGCATACAAGGAGCGGGTCGGTCTGCCCTTCTTCTGTCTCGGTAGTCCCTTGACCATTACCAGGCGGAAAATGGTCGCCCTTGTGGCAGCCGGCATGTTCGGCATCCAGATGGGAATCCAGACCGGCAGCGAATCCACCAAGAAACTCTACAATCGCTCCATCAGCAACCGGGCGGTGATCGACGCCGCCAACATCATCAATGAGTTCAGCGATGTCATGATTCCGCCTACCTATGACTTTATCATCGACAATCCTCTCGAAACCCGTGAAGACCTTCTCCAGACCATCGACCTGATGCTGCGCCTGCCCAGGCCGCATCGCCTGCAGATCTTTTCCCTGGTGATTTTCCCCGAGACGGGGATCTACCGACGCCTGGTGGAGGCTGGTCACATCAAGCCGTTCGGTCCCGAGGCATACAGCCGGGAATATCATCAGCACGGCGCCACCTATTTGAACCTGGTGCTGAGCCTGCTGCGCAATGGATTGCCCGCACCCGTGATCAGGTTCCTCATCCGGCCGGGCGTGGTGCGGCTCGCTGACAGACCGGTGTTGGTC
>JAFGDC010000008.1 GCA_016932295.1 candidate division CSSED10-310 bacterium | reverse complement strand
TCGGCTTCGGCCGCGATCATCCAGCCTTCGCTATCGCTCACCACCCACCCGCCACCTCTCCTACCACCCCACAGCGCAAATGGCTCGAGGCAATCCAACCTTGACGGATCACCCCATCTGTGTTCAAGTAATTGGATGTCAAGGTTTCAGACCGGACGGCCGGGACACGGTCGAGGCCTGGAATCCTTTCAGATTGGTGACACTATCGGATCAATGGCGGCCGGAATTCCGGAATCCGTCGCCCCTGTGGTTATCCATGAAAGGAGCTGGATATGAGTTTGCTACGCGCTGTCAATGATGATTTCGGGAGGATTCTGAAGGAAACCGATCCCAAGTCGCAGCACGAAACCTTTTGCGCCCAGATGGCCGAAAAGAAAATGTTCATGGAGGGAAAACTGTTTCCATCCTTCCTCAAGCCCTATTTCGTAGAACAGTCCGCCAGACCACTCTTCGCCAGGGTCACCAAGTCATTGATTTCATCGCTCAATAAAATCGGTGATGCCTATTTTCAAAAGGGCATGTTCAAGGAATTCATCCGGCTTCAGGGCAGGCTTCTGGACCTGGCGTCACTGGACTACGGCTATCCAGGTCATCATATCATCAACCGTCTGGACATCTTCTTCATTCCGGAAACCGGCGAGTTGAAACTGCTGGAATACAATTGCGGTGATCCCAGCGGCATGGGCTGGCACGATTTGATGCTGGAAATGTTCCTGGATCTGCCGGTCATCAAGAAAATGAGCGAAACGTACGACTTCCAGACCGACTGGCTGGTCAAGTCGCACTTCAAGACCTTCTTCAAGAAGTACCGCCAGTGGTGTGAGCGAAAGGGCATCCCAGCCCTCGACAAACCCACTATCGCCTTTGTGTGCAAACGCGACTCCACCGTACTGGATGATTTCATGGCCTTCGTCGGGTACTATAAGGAAATGGGTTTCGATACCGAATTCGGCGATCCCAGGGACTTCACCTATGACGGTAAGGATCTCACCCTGCGGGGTAAGAAAATTCACCTCATCTATCGCGATGCCATCGATGATGTGATTCTCGATCCTTACTGGGAAGGCAGCCAGCAACTCGTGCAAGCCCTGCGCGATTCCGCGGTCTGCTTCATCAATCCGGTCAGCGCCGCCACCGGCGATTTCAAGGCGGTGCTGGAAATCCTCACCAACGCCAAGTACGACCACATGTTCACCACGGATGAACAGGAAGTGCATCGTATACACGTGCCATGGACAAGAACGCTGGCGAACGAGACCACCATCTACCAGGAGCGGGAAATCGACATGGTGCCGTTCATCCGGCACAACCAGGAACGGTTCGTGCTGAAGCCGTCTGACGGCTACGGCGGATTCGGCGTCATGGTGGGCAAGGTAGCCCAGGAAAAGGACTGGAACGCGCTCATCGACAAGGCCCTGGCACAGGATATCAACTATACGGTCCAGGAATACGCCAATATCCCGAAAGAATTGTTTCCGGTCATCGAGAACGGCGAATTCAAGGGTTTCGCCCCAAAGAATGTCAACATCAATTTCTGGTCACATGATGGTGAATTCGCCGGCGCCTTCGTGCGCGCCGCCGAAGGCGCCATCGTCAACGTCCACCAGGGCGGCGGCATGGTTCCGGTGTTCTTCGTCGACAGGAAATAACACATCGGGTCATTCACAGAGGGCTTTCGAGCCCTCTTTTTTTTATTCCGCCGCCGGAGATCGCACCTTCACCACCATACCCGGCGCTCCTGATCCGGGCGTTGCAGACAGACCGCCGAGGACCATACGCCGCCCGGCGCACACCAGCGGCAGTCCCGATTCCGTCGTGCCGGTCACCATGTCATGTTCACTCAACTCTGCCAGAAGACCGTCAAGTTCCCGCATCGCCATCGCCGGCCAGCGTTCCATGACCACCACGACCGGTTCGACCGAGGCGCATGCCGCCCGGCGCACGATCCAGCGCCAGTCCGTCCGCCAGGCCGTGGTGTCCACGATTCTGGTGGTGTCGAACCGGTCCGACGGGGCATCGACTCCAGTTTCCGCGACGATGGCGCACAGCTCGGTCCGCTCCGGCCGGGCACCGGACAGCCAGGCGATCCTGCGCACCACCGCCGGTGCAGCGTGGAGCGTCTCGGCAAGGCGATGGAGCATTTCCGGCGCCGTAGGCATGCCGCGCACCATATGGGCACGGCCCGCAATCGCGACGGCGGACGGTTTGGGAATCCCGCCCGTCAGGTAGATCAGCAGATCAGGCTCACACTCATCGAGGATTCTGTTGCTCTCTATGACCAGGAAAGGCGCGCCGGCATGGCGCTCCACAAGGGTCTCAATGGAGGTGCCGCGGGCGTAGTAGCATTCTCCCGCCGGTGGTTTTTCAGGTCCGCTTCCCAGCTTGATGCGCACGGCGCCGGGCAACAACACGGCAATGCGACGCGCCAGGGTGGTCTTGCCTACATTGGACTGCGCGCCGGATACCACGATCACCTTCACTCTGCTCGTCTCCTCATGCAGGTGAGTAGCGTCCGCCGCCCCTCACCATCGATTCGGGATTACCAAGTAAACCCGCCGGCGTCAATGCCGTCCCGGGGCCGGCGACGATGGCTGCGGCGCGGGTTCTGCCGCCGATTCCGTCGACCGTGGTGGTTGAGGAGACGATCACATCCGGAGGCGGAATTGCATTGTCAAGTGTTCACGGCGACCTGTCAGCCTATGCAATCCAATTGGCAGGAAGAGACGTTGATCGCTTCCTCCCTGATACAGCGGCAGATGTCCTCGAGGGCGATGTCGTAGCGCGCCGATAACTGAAATGCCTTGGCGCAGGAGATACAGAGACCGCCGTCCTGTTCGGAGGTATTGGCCAGCACAATCGCTTTGATGTCTTCTTTGGTCATGGAGAACCTCTGTCCGATGCGGAGTGAGCGCGTGATAATGGCGCCGCGTGAGTCCCGTTATTCTTGTAGTGATAAGAATTTCATTGTCAAGAGGAGCAGCCTCCGGCAGGCGCAGGAAAAAAAGCACCGTAACCTGTTTTTTTCGAATGAAGTAAACCTTTCGCTCGGATCCGGGTCTGTAGAGTGTCATGTTTTTACCCCGCGGTGTTGCCCGGGAGAAAACATGCTATAGTCGCCGCCGACGCCGGGTGAGCTGGGATGCGTCATACCCGGAGTCAAGGCCGGGAACCGCTCCCGGCACACTGACAAGGTGAAGGAAAGGAGTTTTTCATGCCAACCGGACGTATCTTCATCCTGATCGCAATCTGTTTTCTACTCCCCACAGTCCTCCTGCAGGCGGCCGAAATCAGCGGCTCGGTATGGGACTACTACGCCGTCTTGCCCATAGGCGGCGCCGAGGTGTCCTGCTACGATTATTATGACGTCGACACGACCATGTACAGTGCGCTGACCGATCCGAACGGCAACTTCTCCGTCACCCTGCCGCCCGGCACCTATTACGTCGCCGCCAACACCCATGAAACCGAAGGTCGTTTCGTCTCTCAGTACTACGGTGGGTATTACAACTACTATTATTCCATTCCGGTGAGCGTCACCGATGCGGAACCGGCGGCGGACATCGTTTTCTACCTGTACAACGGATTCAAAGTCTCCGGCACTATCGAGGATGCCGACGGCAACCAGGTTGAGGCATCGATCTACGCGTACGCCTTCGATCACACCACGGGCTACAGCTTCAGTTACATGTTGGGTATGCAGAGTTACGACGGAAGCTTCTCGATGCATCTGCCGCAAGGAGTTTACACGCTGTTCGCCTACTCCGACGACTACGCCGTCCCCGCCGATCTCACGCCGATCCTGGTGGACGACGACACGGCAGGGCTCGTGATCCGCTTCCCGCGCTATGCAACCATCAGCGGCACCGTGCTCCAGTCAGACATGACGCCCATGCAATCGGTCCGGGTGGATGCGCTGGACTGGGAAAACGGTTACTCTTACGGCTATGACTATACCGACGATTACGGTTTCTACCGCATCGAGGGAGCCATCGCCGACCGGTCATACCGAATACTGTCCCGGCCGGGATTCAATCCCGAGTTCATTTACTGGGATAAGCCCGGCACCTTCTATCCCAACCAGACGACTCCGGCAAGCGCCGCTGAAGTGTATCTGCCCGGTTCAGGATTGAGCAACATCGACATTGTCGTTCCAGATGCAACCGGTCTGATATCCGGCAGGGTGACCGACCTGTATGGAACTCCCATTTCCGGTGCGTTCGTGTATGATTTTTACATACCCGACCCGCTCAATCCCTATGTGGCCATCGGGCAAAGCGGCGCTTACACGGATGACGATGGAATCTATACTATGTATGGAATCGGTCCAGGCCGCAGCGGCGTAGTCGCCACCGCCACGGATTACGTACCGCAGATCTGGGACGGACACAACATGACCACCCTGCTCGACGATGCCGATGCGATCACCATCATCGCCGGTGCCGCCGTTACCGACATCAACTTCCAGCTCACTCCCATCGCGAACCTGGGTGCCGCCCCCACCGCCACCGCCATCTCGCCCCACCTGTTGTGCCGCGGGCAAACCTACACCATCACCATCACCGGCAGCGGATTCAACAGCGGTACCGACCTCGACCTGGTGGACATGTACCCCATTTTCATGGATGGTGCGTTTCCCAGCCTGCAAACCTTCACCGTGACAGGCAGCAACACCATTCAAGCGGTCATTGCAGTGCCCGCGGGCACCGCCACCGGTCCCTACTATATCGCCATCACCAACCCGGACAGCCAGTATATCATGACAGGATTTACGGTTATCGATGTACCGGCCGCCGTGCATGTGTCCCTGCTGGCCGGCCCCGAATACTTCACACCCGACTGCACCTGGTCGCTCGGCTGGAACCTGCACAACCTCACCACCCAGACCGTGCCGGTGGACGTTTACATGGGACTCGCGTTGCCAAGCGGCGAAGTCGTTTTCTACGATGGCGTGAATTTTTACCTGGATGAGGTGGTGGTCATGTATGAAAACATTCCGCTGCCATCAGGCACGTTCCTGCCACAAACATTTCTGCTCGAGGTACCCCTCGGAGGCGCATCGCTGCCGGCAGGAGAATACCTGTGGGTTGCCGCCTTCACCCGAGCAGGCACCATGGAAATCATAGACTTCTCGGTGAAGAGCATGTGGCCCATGTAGGACCAGCTTCGCCGTCGATCCGGAGCGACCGCCGCCCTCACTCGTAAAGTGGCGGCGCCGCTGGTGTTGCGCTCCGCGTGGAAGCCAGAGCCGCCTCGAGCTGGCGGAAGGCAGCCGGATCGCCGCCGCGCCGGAGCCCCTTCGTCACGGCATGGGACACCTTTCCATAGCAGCCAAGGTAGTAATCGCACCAGCCGATCCCGAGCCAGGCTTCTGGATTGGCGGCGGCCAGGTCCAACGAAGTGGTGAACGCTTCCCGGGCGGCGGCATATGCGCCCCGATTGAATCTGCACCACCCCAGCAGCAGCCAGGCGGTATGATCCCGGCGACAGTCGGACGCAGCATGACTGCACATGGCCAAAGGGTATAGTTCATTGCCTTGTATGGCAGCCAGCAGCAGTGACTCGGCCTTTTCATACTCGCCCTGGAAATAGGCGCATCGAGCACTTCCGTGCAATCCCTCGGCGAAATGACGACGGATGGAGCGGCGTTCCCTGGGAGTCCAGATCGATGAAACGAGGGGACGGCTCACGGCACGAAAGAAGTGCCCCCCGGCCGCCTCGTACCGCCCCAGGTAGAACAGGCACCAGGCGCGGTCCAGCAGCACGCGGACATCATCTCCCGACCGTTCTATTTCCGCTTTATCGAGGTAATCGATGGCCTTCTCGTAGTCGCCCCGCACCATGCAATCGGCTCCAAGGCGATGGTAGTAGTTGGAACGCGCCAGGTCGGCGGTATGCTTCGCGGTGCCACGGACACGATA
>JAFGDC010000398.1 GCA_016932295.1 candidate division CSSED10-310 bacterium | reverse complement strand
CCGTCAGCGCAGACACCTGCATGCAATCGCAGCTTCTCTCACCACGCTGCAACACCTCCATATGCCGGCCCCGTCCCCGCGCCACGAGATACTCCAGGTGACTGGTGGTAAGCCACAGGATGAGTCGTTTGCGTGCCATGATCAAGGATACACGTCGTCGCCGCCATAGGCGGGCGGAAGACTCTCGTCGAACCGATTGGGACCGGAGCTGTACACATAAGGTGCCTTGTAGATGAACTGCGTATTGCTCCAAGCATCACCGCTGTCAATGATGTTGGCGTTCACATAAGGACCCGACCAGGGTGGCGTGGGTGTCGGACCGGGCGGCGGTGTCGGCGAGGCCACCAGGACATCCAGTGTGGGAGGCGTCAGCCCGCAGTCATTCATGAACTCCTGAATGGCCAGTTCGATGGCGCCCAAGCGAGCTTTTGTATAGTCACGCTTGCCACGCAGCACCTGGTTGGCGCTCACCACCGTTTGGTTCGTCCGACTGTCGTTCAGACACACGTTCGGATGGTCAGGATTGCCCAGGCAATCCAACTCGTACTCCAATTCCGTCGCCCAGCCGTCGTTGCACAGGTCCGGGTAGGTCAAATCGGTGATATACGGACCATTCCAGAACGCCTGCCCGAAGGTATTGGCCACCAGTTGCCTGAGATGCTCGCAGTCATCCGCGGCAGGATCGGCGGGAAATTGATGGCAGTCGTCATAATACGCGAGCAGTCCACGCTCCAGTACGGCCAGCCTGTCGGTGTTGTCCCGCAGATCGAAAACATCCGTGTTGATGATCAACACCAAGTCCTCTCCCGGCAAGTGCGCATCATCCTCCTCGTCACGTCCGTAACTGTAGAGAATGATCCGGTCACTCTCCCGTAAGAACTGGTAAGGATTCAGCCACTCGTCGTTGCGGAAATCCTCCTCCCAGGCACCCGGCGAGATGTAGTCGGGAATCAGCGCGTTCAGCACCGGCGGCCAGTTGCCCTCCACCCCGCGGTATGCCTCGATGGCCGCCACCAATCGTTGCATCTCATCGAGCGTGGCGTCTTCTCGGCTCTCCGTCATAAGCAGATCGATCATCGGTACCGCCAGCCCCGCCAACAGGGCGAGCACCGCCAGCACCATAATCACCTCGATGAAGGTAAATCCCCGGTGAATCCGTTGCAAATAACCACCAGACATACAGCCATGCACTAGTGCGGCGGCCCGGGCACGGTACCTTTCGAGACCGGCTCCAACCTGTGGAAAAGTAAGAATCATAAGCAGTTCCCTTAGCGATCCACTTCTTTTCCTTATCACAAATCCGGTGACATACACAAGCATCTAAGGGCAGTCCTCCGTTAAACCGCAAACATCGGGATCCGGGAAGGTGGAGAAGACAAACTGCATGTGAGGCTCACGCATCGATGTCCGGCAGCGCCGGGGAACCGTCTTCGACGTCGCGCAATGCATCCAGGAACGAGCGCAGGGCTGTCGCCGCCGAACGACTCATCCCCGGCGTCGCCACCATGTCCTCAAGCGCGGCATCATACAGACGCTTCACGCTCCCGAAGCGTTTCACCAACGCCCTCTTACGCTTCGCGCCGATGCCGGGCACCTCGTCCAGTAACGAGGCGATGGTGCGCTTCCTCATGAGCTTGCGATGATACTCTATGGCGAACCGATGTGCCTCGTCCCGTATGTGGCGCAGCAGGTTGAGTTCAGGTGAATCCGGCGGCAGCACCATGGCCTCATCCCGGCCGGGACGAAAGAAACCCTCCTCGGCTCGCCGGGCTCTCACCTTGGCAAGCGATACCAGGTCGAGATCACCCACGTCCTCCTGGCCCATCACCCTCAGCACGGCATGCAGATGCCCCTTGCCGCCGTCTATGAGCATCATGTCCGGCAGTTCCCAGCCTTCCTGATCACGGCGCTTCAGCCGGCGTGACAGCATCTCCTGCATCATCGCATAATCATCCACCATGGCCGGCATCCTGATCTTGAAGCGGCGGTAGCGTTTCCTCTCTGGCTCGCCGTCCTTGAAGGTGACCATGGAACCCACCGCCATGACCCCTTGCATGTTCGAGATGTCATAGGCTTCGATACGCTTGGGAAGCCGCTTCAATTGAAGCCCCTCGCGGATGGCCGCCAATGCCTTGGCGTGGAATCGTTCGCCCCGTTGTTCGTCGAACCGGAGGCGAACCGCCGCATCACGCTCCACCATGCGCATGAAGCGATGCTTCACGCCCCGCTGCGGCATCAGAACACGAACCCTTGCGCCGCGGCGCTCCGACAACCAGCCGGCCAGGTCCTCCCCCGGCGAAGGCGGCGCGGCCAGCAGGATCTCTCCCGGAATCAACGGCTGCACTTCATAGTAACGCCTGATCACCTCATTCATCACCGATCCCATGTCCATGCCCGTGCCGATCTCCACGAACCGTTGATCACGAGCCACCAGCCGACCAGACCGCACGATGAAGATGGACAACACCGCCTGCTCTCCCTTGCACGCCACTGCGAACACATCCCGATCCCTGAGATCGGGCATGACCACCTTCTGGGCCTGAGTGACCTTGCGCACCGCCTTGATCTGATCCCGCAGCACCGCCGCCTTCTCGAACTCGAGTGATGCGGCGGCGGCAGCCATACGCTCGCTTAACAGGTTGACCAACTGGTCGCTGCGCCCTTCCAGCAGCATGCGGACATCCCGTACCAGGGCGCCATAACCCTTTTCGTCGATGGCGCCGGTACATGGCGAACTGCACCACCGCATATCTCCCATCAGGCAATGCCTGGTCTCGCGACCGGTGATTTCGCCCTTGCAGCGCCTCAGGTAGAAATAACGATACACCAGCCGCAGCGTGGCCCGCATGGCCCGCGGCGAGTGGTATGGACCGAAATACTGGGCGCCGTCCTTCGTGACCTTCCGGACCACCTCGAGTTGTGGAAACGACCCGCCGCCCAGCCGGAGATACGGGTATTGCTTGTCATCCTTCAGGCGTATGTTGTACCGCGGCCGGTGTAGCTTTATCAGGTTGCTTTCCAACAGCAGCGCCTCGGCCTCGTTGTCCGTCACCACCCACTCGAGGGATCGGATCTCCGTGACCAGTTGAACCGTCTTGGCAGCATGCTCTGCTTTCTGAAAATATGAGCCCACCCGGGCTTTCAGGTCGTGGGATTTACCCACATAGATGACCCTGCCCGCGGCGTCACGGTAAATATACACGCCCGGCAGGCGGGGCAGCTTGGACACCACCGCGCGGCGTTGTCCGTCATCGGTCATGGCAACCTGCTGTCGTCGTTCACCCGCGCCCACCGTCACCTCCACGGCCACTATACTGAAGTTCCCTGGGAAAACAGCCAAAATGTTGTCCCTTTTTCATTGGTAGCCAATGCCTTGTATCGAATTTTGGTAGTGCAATGT
>JAFGDC010000397.1 GCA_016932295.1 candidate division CSSED10-310 bacterium | reverse complement strand
GGCAACATGGATAAGGACGACTACTTCTGGTTCATCGGACGCGCCGACGATGTCATCAATACCGGCGGTCACCTTGTGGGACCATTCGAAATCGAATCGGCGCTCATCGAACACGAGGCGGTTGCCGAAGCCGCCGCGGTAAGCAAACCTGATCCCGTCAACATGGAAGTGGTGAAGGCTTTCGTGACGCTCAACCCGAATTATGAGGCGGATGACGATCTTGAACTGTCCATCATGAATTTCATCCGCAAGCGCTTGTCACCTCTTGCCATGCCCCAGGAGATCGAATTCGTCAAGTCGCTGCCCAAGACGCGAAGCGGGAAGATCATCAGGAGAATGCTCAAAGCCAAGGAATGGGGTGAACCCATCGGCGATATTTCAACCCTTGAAAACGACTGATCAGGAAAGGAGTGGATCATGACCGATGAACAACTCAGAAAAATGATCATCGCATACATCGAAGACGAGTATCTGGATGAAGACGATGATGAAGAGGTGACCGCCGACACGCCGCTCATCTCTGGCGGCATCGTCGACTCATTCTCGATGGTCTCGCTGAAAACCTTCCTGGAGAAGAAATTCAAGATCCAGATCCCGGATGCCAAGGCGACACCGGAAGCCTTCGACTCGGTCAACAACATCCTCGACCTTCTGCACGAGTTCATCGACTGACGGGAACGGCGGAAGAAGGAGTAACACATGGCATTCTCAGAAAAAACACGGGGTCACTACCAGGCCGAGATGAGCGCCATCAAGGAACAAGGGTTGTACAAGGAGGAACGCTTCATCTGCTCGCCGCAACGGGCCGACATCGAGGTGGAATATCCCCGGGGTGCTCCCCGGCGGCAGGTGCTCAATCTTTGTGCCAACAACTATCTCGGGCTGTCCAGTCATCCCGACGTCCTCAAGGCCGCCCACGAAGGGTTGGAACATCGCGGGTACGGCATGTCGTCGGTCCGCTTCATCTGCGGCACCCAGGACATCCATCATGAACTTGAGGAAAAGCTGTCGGCATTCCTGGAGACAGAAGACACCATCCTGTTTGCCTCATGCATGGACGCCAATGGCGGAGTCTTTGAAGCGGTGCTCAACGAAGATGACGTGATGATCGCCGACCGGCTGGTGCACGCATCCATCGTCGACGGCATGCGTCTCTGCAAGGCTCAACACGACACATACAAACATGCCAATATGGACCACCTGGAGCGGAAGCTCGAGGAGTACATGGACAAACGCTTCCGCATGATCATCACCGACGGCGCTTTTTCCATGGACGGCGACATGGCACCACTCGACCAGATCTGCGACCTGGCCGACAAATATGACGCCATGGTCATGGTGGACGATTCCCATTCCAGCGGATTCATGGGCAAGCATGGCAAGGGCACCCACGAACACTTCGGCGTCCTGGGGCGGATCGATCTCATCACCACCACCCTGGGTAAAGCCCTCGGCGGCGCTTCCGGAGGATGCGTGAGCGGTCGCCGTGAACTGGTGGAAATGTGCCGCCAGCGCGCCCGTCCGTACCTTTTCTCCAATTCCCTCGCGCCCGTCATCGTGTCCGCTTCCATCAAGGTCCTCGATATCCTGTCCAAGACCACCGAGCGGCGCGACAAGCTGGAAATCAACACCGCATTCTGGCGGAAAGGACTGACCGAAGCCGGTTTCGACATCAAGGAAGGCGAGCATCCCATCGTTCCCATCATGCTTTACAATGCGAAACTGGCGCAGGACATGGCGCGTGACCTCTACCACGAGGGCATCTATGTGACTGGTTTCTTCTTCCCGGTGGTGCCGAAAGGCGCTGCGCGGATACGAACACAATTGTCGGCGGCTCACGAAATCGACGATCTGCAGAGGGCGCTGGATGCCTTCACAAAGATTGGCGACAAGTACGACATCCTGGGCAAAGACAAGAAAGCAATCATCGCCATGTACGGCATGTAATCATTCATTCCGGATCGGGTATCACGTGGTGATGCCCGATCCTGTGTACGGGGACCAATGACAACACGTTATCCCACCATCACAGAGGGCCGGCTGCGTGCACCGGGTCCCCTCCCCATGCAGGATGCAACCCACCTCGCCGCGGTTGAAAACGCCGCCGTCCGCTTCGCCAGAAACCTCCTGGGCAGCCGCGCCAAGCGCCGGAAACCGATACCACCAGGCCCGCTCACCGGCGGCGAGCTGGACATCTTCCTGCCGGCTGTTTCCACCCTCTCCGAATTCTTCACCACGCAGCGCTCTCAACTCAACCTGACCTACTTCAACCGGCCCGAGATCCGCACCGCCTATGCGCTTTATTTCTTTACCATCAACTACGCAAAGACGTACCAGACACTGCTGGAATACTTTCCCGCATCACTGCTCGACAAGCAGTCCCTCCGCATCCTCGATCTTGGTTCCGGTTTGGGTTCCTCCCTCTTCGCCGCCCTGCATTTTCTGCGGGCGCACCGCACCACCGGTGGCGTGGAAGCCGTCGCGGTGGATGCGTCGGCGGCCGTGCTGCGGGACATGCGCGCCATCGCCCTGGATCCCGTCTTCAAGGGTGACGAGCAGGTTCGGACCAGAACCCTCAATCTCTTACGGGATGGTCGGGAACTGGCCAGTGAAGAGCCATTCGACTTGATTCTCATGGTCAACATGATCAACGAAATCACGAAATCACGGCGCGGCGACGATCCCGCTCCCGCCCTGATCCATCGATTGCTGGACAGTTGTGTCTCAGACCAGGGGCAACTGGTCGTGCTGGAGCCGGCCTTGCGATCCACCTCGCGACGACTCTGCGCGATTCATGATGAGTTGCTGGATGGCGGGTTCCCTCTGACATTCAGAGCGCCGTGCACGGGTGAATTTCCCTGTCCCGCCCTGGGAACAGGAGAATGGTGCCATGTCACCAGGTCATGGCCGCAGCCGCCGCTGGCCGCCTTCCTCGATAAAAAGCTGAGGCATGACAACCGCCGGCTTAAGTACTGTCAACTGGTGGTGGATCTCGACCGGTCGCGGCCGGCCGGCGAATGGTTCACGGTACTTAGCGACGCCATCGGCTCCGGGCGCGACGCCCACCTTGTGCTCTGCGGCCCAGATGGATTGCGCGGAACCGACACTATCCCGGGTGCAAGATGCCCGAGAGGCAGCCGACTCAAGATCGAACCGCCCCAACGGCGCTCGTCGCGGGGTCCGGTCCGACGAACATAACTGCCGGACGAAGCATGCGGCCAGGCGCAGGCGGCGGATGATGCAGCACGCCATTGACTTGCGTGATCCGGGAACTACTATTGATGCAGGAGGCACGGATGGGGGGCAACAGCTTCGGTACACTGTTCAGGATCACGACCTGGGGAGAATCGCACGGTCCAGCCATAGGCGTGGTCGTGGATGGATGTCCCGCAGGCCTGTCACTCACCGCAGGTGATATTCAGCACGAACTGGACCGAAGGAAGCCGGGGCGGTCCCATCTGGCTTCGGAACGTGCGGAAGCGGACCAGGTGATGGTCCTTTCCGGTGTGATGGAGGGTGTCACCACCGGAGCACCTATCGCCATGATCATCTGGAACCGGGATGCCGATCCCGCCGCCTATGAAAAGCTCAAGAACATCTACCGGCCGGGACACGCTGATTATACGTATGATATCAAGTACGGTCTGCGTGACTGGCGTGGCGGAGGTCGTGCCAGCGCGCGGGAAACCGCGGCGCGTGTGGCGGGTGGCGCGGTGGCCGGAAAAATACTGGCCGGGAGAGGGATCGGAACCATCGCATGGGTTGAGCAGGTGGGAATGGTGTGCATTCGAAGCTTTTCTCAACATGAAATCAACCGTAACAGCCTTCGTTGTCCGGATGAGGAGGCCGCCGCCGAGATGGTGAAGCTGATCGCCGAGGTGAAGGAGGCGGGTGATTCCATCGGTTCCGTGGTGGGAATACAGATCGATGGTGTTCCTCCGGGGCTCGGCCGGCCGGTGTTCGATCGGCTCAATGCGAGGTTGGCGCAGGGTTTCTTCAGTATACCGGGCGTCAAGGGGGTTGAATTCGGCGCGGGATTCGCCGTCGCTGCCATGCGTGGCAGTGAATGCAACGATGCCATGGCGGCGACGGGCGGAGGGATCGCCTTCACCACCAACCACGCAGGCGGCACGCTGGGTGGTATCTCCAGCGGCCAGACGCTGCGCGCGCGAATCGCCTTCAAACCGCCGTCATCCATTGCCAGGCGGCAGATGGCCGTATCCGATACCAGGACCACGGTGGAACTGTCGGTGCAGGGCAGACACGATCCCGTCATCGGTCCGCGTGCCGTCCCCGTGGTGGAAGCCATGGCGCGGCTCGTGCTGGCGGACTTCCTCCTGCTCCGGCGCAGCGACCGGATCGAGCCGGCGGCGGATTGAGATGAGGAAACGGCCACGCATCGGACCATCCTCCCACTGGAATAACGGGCGGCACACATGACCGGCTATCTGAGAATCGCGCTGGCACAGATCAACTGTGTGGTGGGAGATCTGGCGGGCAACGTGGCCAGGGTGCTGAAGTACTACCGGATGGCGAAGGATCTGGGCGCTGATGTGATCGCCTATCCCGAATTGACCCTGACCGGATATCCACCCGAAGACCTGCTGCTCAGACCTCGCTTCATAGACGATACCCTGGCGGCACTGCGGGAATGCGCCGCCCGCCTGCTGGACATAACGGCGATAGTGGGCTATGTGGAACGTAGTCCACGAGGGCTGCACAACGCCGCCGCCATTATCAACAACGGCCACATGGCGGACTCATACTACAAGATTCTGCTGCCCAACTACGGAGTATTCGACGAAAAACGCTACTTCCTCCCGGGTCATGCGCGCAAGGTGTTCATCCATGGCACCCATCGATTCTCGGTCAACATCTGCGAAGATATCTGGCAACCCGGGATCACCGACTGGCAGGTACACAGGGCGGGTGCACGGCTGATCATTAACATTTCCTCTTCGCCGTACCATGCCGGCAAGGGTGCGGAGCGGGAACTCATGTTGCGGAAACGAGCCATCGAAAACCGGGTGCCCATCGTCTATGTGAACCTGGTTGGGGGCCAGGACGAACTGGTGTTCGACGGCGACAGCATGTGCATCGATGCCGGGGGAACAGTGATCGCCAGGGGTAACCAGTTCGAAGAGGACCTGCTGGTGGTGGATTGTCCCCTGACATCCGAACCTGATATGCCGAAGCAGCGGAAACCAGGCACTGATTCGTCCGGCCATATTGCAATGCGCCTCGATCCGCCAGGTCCAAAGGGGTGCCCGGAGCTGCCGGTGCGTCTGGAGCCGCGGTACGAACAGGCCGCGGAAAAGTATCATGCGCTGCGCTGTGGATTGCGTGACTATGCGAGAAAGAACGGTTTCCGCCGGGCGTTGATTGGACTGAGCGGCGGCATAGATTCAGCGCTCACCGCGGTGGTGGCGGTGGATGCGCTGAGCGCGGACCAGGTGACCGCGGTGGCGATGCCCAGCCCTTATACTTCCGAACAGAGCGTTCAGGATGCGAGGACACTGGCCACGAACCTTGGCATCCGCCTGCTGGAGATCCCCATTTCCGGCCCCATGAGAGCCTTTGATATCGATCTCGCACCGCATTTCGAAGACCAATCGGCGGATATCACGGAGGAGAACATCCAGGCCAGGATCCGGGGCACATTGCTGATGGCGCTATCCAACAAGTTCGGCTACCTGGTTCTGTCCACGGGCAACAAGAGCGAGTTGAGCGTCGGGTATTGTACCTTGTACGGAGATATGGCGGGTGGGTTTTCAGCCCTGAAGGATGTCTTGAAAACCGAAGTCTACGATCTGTCGGAATATTGCAATCGGGTGGCCGGCTGGGAGCGAATTCCCCGATCAATCATCACGAAACCGCCTTCCGCCGAGTTGAAACCCGATCAGAAAGACAGCGATTCGTTGCCACCTTATGAAGAATTGGATCCGATCCTGACTCATTACATTGTGGAGAATCTCGGTATCGATGCGATTATCGAACGGGGCCATGATCCAGCCACGGTGCGCCGGGTGCTGCGTCTGGTGGACCAGGCGGAGTACAAACGGCGGCAGGGAGCGCCCGGGATCAAGATCTCCCGCCTGTCATTCGGCAAGGACCGCCGCATGCCCATCACCAACGCGTACCTCAACGGGATCGGGAAGAAACGCTGATAGTGGGAACCTGCAGCCGCTGACCAGAAACGGCCTAATAATAATACCAGATGGTCTTGTACTGTAAGATATCCTCACCCCTGGTGGCCAGTTCTTCCAGGAAACTCAGGATAGGCCTGTCCACATACGTGTAGGTGGGAACGGCCATGATATACTTCTCCCAGGGATGAAACTCATACACCCTCGAGCCGTCCGGCAGGATCATGATCACCTGGTGGTCCTGCATGGCCCGCAGGTGGTTCTTGCCCAACTTCGGGACATTGAAGACCGGTTCGCCGGTGCGATCCAATCCCGGCAGCAACCGCGCCTCCTCCTTGCGTTCCTGCAGAATCCGCGCAATGGGCACCATGTAACGGCGGGTCTCCTCCTTGCCCTTCATATTGAATGTGTAATAGGGATCGACCCCGATTGTCTTGAGATCGCGGCGCAGCTTGGCGGTCTCGAACCGCCGGCAGTTCTCAATAGTATACACCTGCTGGTTGAAAACACTCAGCCCCGCCTTCCTGATTTTATCCACCGCCGACCTGGCTTCCGGCGTCACCTCATACGAATGCTCAAAGTGTGTGACCACTGCTATTTCACGCTTGCCCGGCTGATGATAGGCGGCGATGATGCCCACCAACTCATCCGTCCAGCGCTGCGGCAGCACCACGGGCGTCCGCGAGCCCAGCCGGATGCGGTACACCTGGGGTAACGCCGCGATCTTGCCCAACAAGACATCGATGTCATTATCCGACATGATCAACGGATCGCCTCCGGTCACCAGCACATCGCCCACTCCGGGATGCTGAGCGAACCACTCCAGCGCCCTGTCTATCTCTTTTTCCGAAGCCTTGGCGTGGGGAGCCAGGCACTCCTCGATCTCCCAGTTACGCTGGCAATACACGCAGATCTGGGCACAAGTATTGAACGGCTTGAGAATGCCGATCATCGGATAGCGCCTGGTAACCAGATCCTGGGGTGACGTATCGTACTCGCCCATAAAATCGAACACCTCGGCGCGCTGCTCCAGGTTCCGAGACATTTCATCCACGTATTCCGGTGGCGGAATCACCTGCGCCCGCACGGCGTGATCGAAGCCGATGGCGGAATTGCGGTCCATCAGGCTCAAATAATAGGGCGTGATACCGAAAGGGATGTGATGCTTCACCGCCCTGCGCACTGCCTGCTTCTGCTCCTCAGACAGCTCGATGAGATCCAGCAGGGGTTGCGGCTCCTTGATCACGTTCCTTATATGCCACTTCCAGTTGGCCCAGTCCTTCAGGCTCCCCTTGAAATATCCCAGCAGACGATTCCGATTGCTACGCCGCCAACTGATCACCTCGGGCTCCAGTCCGGATGGATATTTCTTGAAATACTTCCGCACCTCGGAAGCCATATCATCCAGAGTCGTGGTCCGCGCATGCGCGGCAGCCCGCCCCTCCAGCTTCAGAAATTCAGGGATGTGCCGGCGGCTGGGATGGGGTCCGTACATGAGTGAACGCCCCGCCAGTCCACGGAACAGGTGCACGAACTCCATCATGAAACCCGGTCCGACACCGGTCACAAGCTCCGCGCGACGATCCCTCGCCAGCTTCCACAAACAATCCAGCGCACTGAACTCGGTATTCAGCTCGTTCACCCGCCCGGCAATGCTCCGCATCACACCGGCACACTGCCGGATGACGATTTTCTCGAGCGTATGAAGCTCATTGTCCGGATCGAACACCGCCCGTTCCGCCCGTTCCACATACGCAAACACAGCGTCACGCACCTCCTCCAGAGAATCCCCTTCCCTGAAGATCGCATACAACTCGGGATTGGCATCCGCCAACAATTGCAGCATGCTCGCGTAATCAACCACGAATTTCGGTTTTAAAAACACGTTGATATCGGCGAGCACATCATCCCGCACGATCTTGAAACTGGACACCGGCACCTTGCCTGGGGTCTTCTTTGCCTCTTGAATCATCTTCCTCCCTTTCATCCGAATCACCCTGGCGTCATTCCGGCCAACAACACCAACATCCAAAAAACAACCAATATTCTCAAAATTTCCGTGAATAATGAATCCACAACCTAAAATCTATCATTTTTTGTTATTTTTTTCAAATAATTATCAACTTTGCACTTCAGAAGTGACCTTCATCACGCGTACAGCACTCGAACGCAACGAACCAGACCGGTGAGATCGGAGAGTGGGCAGGGTCAGATGCTACAGGCAGGGAAAAAGAAAAGGGCCGCAATGAACGGCCCATCCGGTATGGCGGGACCCAGAATTGAACTGGGGACACAAGGATTTTCAGTCCTCTGCTCTACCTGCTGAGCTATCCCGCCGGACTGGACTTTTCTCTCACATCACCGGGTCATTGTCAAGCCTATACTGGCAGCGGATCGGGAATATCTCAACAGGAGCCGCCCCAGCAGGGCGCAATGAGGCAGACATGGAACAATCACGGACGGCGGGATGGTTTGTTCAGCAGATGGCAGCAATCAGCGACCGGAAGTGGATGGATTGAGATCCCCCCAGTGGTATTGGGCAAGGACCAGGGCGGCGGCGGCAGCATGGGGTGCACGCAGGATGCGCGGTCCGAGGTGCACCATTCCGGCGCCGGCGGCTGTCATGTCCTTTACTTCGCCATCGGTGAAACCACCCTCCGGTCCTATGCAAACGGTCACCGCGATTGATTGCGATCCAGGATCGTGGCGGGGAAACGGCCCGCCGCCGGGATCGATCAGCAGGACGACACCATCGCGCCGGCAGTTCCGGACTGCTTCCAGCGGCGTGACGGCAGGCAGCCAACCTGGCAACAGCCGGCGGCCTGACTGCTTGAGAGCCGCCACCGCGACCTTCCGATAGCGTTCCAGCCGGGCCGTACCCGCCAGCGGCGCCGGACCCAGCATTCGTTCCGCCGTTACCGGTTGAAAAAATGTCACGCCCAGTTCGACGGCGACTCGGACCATTTCCTCATCCACCCTGGAGCGCAGCGGCGTAAACGCCAGTCTCAGATCGAGCGATGATTCAACCGGCTCCAACCGTTCCGATATGATCTTCACCAGTGTCCGGTTACGATCGATGGTCAGCACCAAGGCTTCCACTTCCCGCCCGGCGCCGTCCGTGACGCGGACCACCGCGCCCGGTTTCATCCTGAGTACCACTGCCAGATGCTTGTGTTCGGATCCCTCGATGGCGAGCATATCGCCGGTTTCACCAAGCACGGGCAGATAAAAGCGGTCTGAACTCACACCGGTTTCTCCAGCCGCACGGCATGCCAATCCCCGGCCTGCTTTTCAGCGCACGGCACCAGGCCGAATTCTGAATAGCCATCCAGGACCAGGCATCGATGTACGGAGGTGAACCCTGAGATGATCAACATGCCGCCTGGGGCCAGGCGGTCCACGAGTGCCCTGGAATAGCGTTGAAACACGGGAGGTGAAAGGTTGGCCATGATGAGGGGGAAGGTGCCGCGCACACAATCCGGACCTCCGGTGACGATCTGTATTCCGGTGACATCCGGATTGAGCGCCAGATTGGCGGCACAGTTTTCAACCGCCAGGGGATCGATCTCCAGGGCGATGCCGGCGGTCCAGCCGAGTCGGGCGGCCGCCAGGGAGAGGATTCCCGAACCGGCGCCCACATCCAGGAACCATCCTCTTCCCACGGGGTGCTCCTCGAGCAGTTCCAGGCAGAGCCGTGTGGTCTCATGGCGTCCGGTACCGAAGCCGGTGCCTGGTTTGATGACGATGGTCATGCGCGGCGGCGTTTCCAGGCCAGGGATGGAGGCGATCAACAAGCGCGCACCGACGATGAGAGGCGGGAAGAGGTCTTCCACCGGCGTGGTTCGCGAAGATGGCAAAATTTCCATGGAGTGCCAGACACCTTCACGAGGGATTGTGAGAAGGGATAACGCCGCGCTCAATGCTGC
This sequence comes from candidate division CSSED10-310 bacterium, assembly GCA_016932295.1. Next base: position 1,445 of record JAFGDC010000397.1, on the reverse strand, counting down.
TCCCCGGCGTCGCCATTCGACGGTGGTGAAGTAGGCGACTATACGTTCCCGGCCGCCGGCCGCCGCGGGCCACACGGCACGATACGTGCCGGCGGCGCCGAGACCGGCCAGCGCATCTTCTATTTCCTGCGCGTAACAACCGGGAACGGTGATCGTAACTTCCTCGAATGAATCATCCATAGAGTACCCGTATGCGTCTCCGGTCGGGGCGCGCAGACGGTTTGAAGATCCGTCTCGAGAGCACGCGGTGCCTGGAAAACGCCTGATGGTTACAATTCGACGTCGGTTTCTCCGGCGTCAAGGTCGAGGATGACATCATCGCCCGCGGCTACCAGGGGTTCTTCCCTGCCCATGGCGGACTCGGCGTCCAGCCCCTCCTCACGGAACTGCGCCATGGCCAGCCTCGTCGATGCTTCACGCAATTCCCTGATAGTAGAGACGATCTTGCGGGAATCCTGGTACTCGAGGCTCTCCTGAGTCTTCTGGATGAGGGAATTCAGAGCTTCGAGTTCATCCTCGCGGATTTTGCCGCCCAGTGATTTGACCATTTTCTTGGTGGTATAGATCAGGGTTTCCGCGTTACGGCGCGCCATGATCACTTCCTTCACCTCGCGATCGCGCTCGACGTTCGCCTGCGCGTCATGCACCATCTCCTTGATTTCATCCTCGGTCAGACCGCTGGTGGCGGTGATCTCGATTTTCTGATCTCGCTTGGTCTTCAAGTCCTTGGCGGTGATGGTAAGGATACCGTTGGCATCGATGGAGAAGGTCACTTCGATTTTAGGCACGCCACGAGGTGCGGGGGGGATCCCCACCAGTTCGAAGCGACCGAGGGACTTGTTGAAACTGGCGATGTCACGTTCACCCTGCAGGGCGTGAATCAGCACCGAACTCTGGTTATCCTCAACGGTGGAATAGATTTCGCTTTTCTTCACCGGGATGGTGGTATTGCGGTCGATGATCCTGGAGAATACGCCACCAAGAGTTTCAACGCCCAGGGAAAGCGGCGTAACGTCAAGCAGCAGGATATCCTTGCGGTCACCTTTCAGGATGCCGCCCTGGATGGCGGCGCCGGCCGCCACCACTTCATCGGGATTGATACCCGACACCGGTGATTTCCTGAAAAAGTCGGTGACCACCTCGATCACCTTCGGCATCCTGGTCTGTCCTCCCACCAGGATGACAGTATCGATATCCTTCACACTGACCTTGGCATCACGCAGAACCTGCTCACAATGAGGAATGGTCTTACGGATGAGATCCACGGTCATTGCCTCGAGTTTTTCACGCTCCAGGGTAACCTGCAGATGCTTGGGGCCGGTCTCGTCCGCGGTGATGAATGGCAGGTTTATTTCCGTGATGGTGTCCGAGGACAGCTCGCATTTCGCCCGTTCAGCCGCTTCTTTGAGCCGCTGTAACGCCATGCGGTCCTTGCGCAGATCGAT
>JAFGDC010000396.1 GCA_016932295.1 candidate division CSSED10-310 bacterium | reverse complement strand
ATCGCGCCGCTGTCAATGCGGACCGATACTTGCGCTATCTGCCGCAGATCTGGAACCATCGCGCCGATGAACTCGCCCGGCTCCCTCTCCCGAAATACTCCGCCCCTCCTGCTGACGATGGCTTGTTGAACACGTATCTGAAGCAGCTCCAGCATATCATGTGGCGGGACTGCGGGATTGTCCGGTATCGCTCGAAACTGAACCAGGCATATAAAGAGGTGACGAAGCTCAGTCAGCAGCTCGAGGCGGACACCGGGACGGCTCGTCTGACCCGGCGACTGTGTGAACTGCGCAACCTCTATCTCAATGCCAAACTCGTTCTGCACATGGCAATCAAACGCAATGGCAACAGTGGAACCCACTTCAGAATCGATGATTGAATCACGGTCCGGACGATGACGCACGGCACAGTCGCCAACGCCGGGGTGGACGGGGCGGCGTGAACCCGTCTCGTGATCCCTTGTTACCGCTGGATCATCAAACCTTCCTGGCTGAGATACTGGTAGGTCTTGCCGGTGATCGCCTTCATGGTCATTGCGGCCTTCCTGCGTAACTGCCAGTTCAGTTTGGTGTCCGTCCGCATGACGTCTATGTCCGGCAGCGCCCGTGCATCCTTCATTTCCGCCAGCAGATCGAGCGTGGCGATAACCACCAGGTTGTTCCGATCATTCAGCAACTCCAACAACTGCGAGATGACACGCGGATCGCCCAGTTCAGCCATGTGATGCAAGCCGAGCAGCCGGATCTCCGCATCGGGATCCTGCAATGCCTCGCCAAGTATCATGAAACCACGGTTATCGCCCATTGATGCCAAGGTCCTCGCGATTTCATAGCGAAATCGTTGATCCGTGCGTTGCGCCATGGCCATCAGGTGTGGGATGGCCTCCGTTGCGCCCAGTAGTTCGAGGGTCCGCATGGCATTCAACCGGGTGTCCTTGTCAGGCTCACGCAGTGCCGTTATCAGTTGTGGAACAGCCATCCGGCCGAAGTTTCCCACCACCAGTACGGCTTCTGCCTGCACGGAAAGATCGGGATTCGCGAAAGCCTTGATCAAGTATGGCAGACTCTGCTCCGGATACTCCCTGATCTGTTTCTCGGCATTGCGCAGCGTCGGATAATCACCTCGCGCGCTGGCTTCCACCATGGTGTTGACCAGCTCTTCGATCTCTTGCGGTGACGGTTTGCAGGAAGCCAGAAATACGCAGGTCACCAGGATCACGGCTCGCGAAACGGACCTCAACTGTCAGTACCTCCACATAGCGTATCGATTCTACCCGATACGCAAGGTTCTGCAACCGGAAAGAATGGAACCGCAGGGCGAGATACACGAGGGGGAATGCGGTACCGATATTCTCCGGATGAGTGGCGGAAGGGTTTTACCCTGGCCGGCTCACGCATTTCATCAAGATGGAAGAGAAGAGATCATGCGCAATTCCATGGCCAGTTGCGAGGTGTTTACTACTCCCTGGTGGTGGACCACGACTCTGCCGGTGCGATCCAGCAGCAGCATCGCCGGAAGCGTATTCAGATCGGGAAGCGCCCGAACGGCGCGTGTGGAAGGAATCAGAAGCGGAAACCGGAGACCGGCGTTCATGGCTGCCTGTTTCAGTCCGGAGTGTTCGCCGGCATCCACGGCGATCGCATAGAAACTGTAGCGGCTCCGTTGCAGCGCCGTCGCGCACAAGGCATTGTATTGAGGCAGCGCTTGCCATTGGACCGGATTTCGAGACTGAAAGAGGATGAGTACAATAATTATGCCGGCTTCGTCCGAAAAGCGCACTTCATTGTTGCTCATTGAATAAAACGGTGCATTATAGAGGTCGCGCTGGTGCAGGTAGTCGTACAGGCCGATCACGATCATGCCGCCGATGATCACGGCGCTGACGGCAAGCACGGCATAGATGAACGGCGATACTGCCCGTCTTGCTCTTCCGCCTGGTGGACGTGGCTGGGTATTCAGCTCTGGCGCCGCGGTGACATTCATGCGGTCATGGTAGCTCACCTCCGCTGCTTTCTTCAATGGGCGCGCAATAATCCCGAATTCCCCCGTCCCCATGGCGGCCGCCGGTCTTTTCCCGGCATGGCTTGAATCCGCGGAGGATTTAGGCTACAAGGAAGCGGATGGAAGCCGGTCCGGAGTTCATACCGGGCATCGCCCGGTGCCGATTCTTGGTTCACCACGGATGGCTGCTTGTAAATACTGTTTGCTGAGCACATAATGGCTGGTGACATGTAGTGCCGGATCGCGCATGGCGCCAGTGACACGTAGGAGGTAAATCGTGAGGAAACCAGCGGTAGGGGCATTGTTGTTCTTGGTAGTTGTCGCATCGACCTGGACGGTCGTTTCCGCGGACATCGCGGCGGTGATGGAGGGACTCAGGTCGGACGATGCGCAGGTCTTCGGAGCCGCGCTCAAAGAACTGGTCGCCTTGGGTTCCAAGGGATATGCGCCGGCGGTGGAGTATATCAGGAACGAAGCGAATCCCAACCGTGGCCGGGTCCTTGCGGTCATTGACGAGCTGGATGCGGCGAAGGCGTACGATTTGGCCGAAACCTACCTGAAAGCATCGGATAAGGATATGCGTGTCGGCGCTGTGTTGGCGCTTGGCAGGGCAACCTCACGATATGCCGAGAAATCGCTTGGCAAGCTGTTGAAGGAGAAGGATGCGCGGCTACGGGGAGCGGCTGTCCTGGCGCTGGGTGAGAAGAACTCCGAATTTGCCAGGGAGAAGGTCCTGGAGATTCTCAAGGATGAGAAGGATCCCAACCGGGCCACCGCTGCCGAGGCGTTGGGAATAATGAATTACGTCAATGACCAGAGCCTCGGCGTGTTGATCTACGCGTTGCGCGGGCAGGACAAGGATCTGAAAATCGCCGCCGCCAAGACATTGGGCATGACCGATCAACTGGCTGCCGCCACCGAACTGTCGAATCTTCTCAAGGACGATGATCCTGATATCCGGGAAGCCGGCAAGACGGCATTCATCATGCTGGGAACGAAGAGTGTCAGCATCTTGTGCGGAGTGGCGCGAAACGGTACGGAACTCCAGAAAGTCTCCGTGGCCGAATTGCTCGGTACAGTGGACTCAGGCAAGAGCAGAGAGACGTTGACTGATATGCTCACCGATTCTTCGCCCAAGGTGCGCCTGGCTGCCCTGCAGTCACTGAAAAATCAAGGCGCCGCCGAGGCCCTGCCACGGATTACGGCCCTTTCCCATGACCCGGACAAGGATGTCAGGCTGCTGGCGGTGAAATCATTGGAACAATTGGGTGGTCAGTCCGGCCTCTCCGTGTTCATCACCGAACTGCGGGACAAGGAACCTGAGATACGCAGCGAGGCCATCGACATTTTATATCGGCTCAAGGGCCTGGATGGCCTGTACTATGTGCGGGAACTCGTCTCTGATCCGGATGATGCGGTGTGCGCCAAGGTCCGTACATTGATTGTCGAGGAATTCGGAGCGGCGGCCGTCAAGGATCTCCTTGAGTTACTCCACTCGCCGTCCCCGGAAAAAATACTGGTTGCCCTGTCCATATTGCGGGAGCTGGCTGCAAGTGAACCTGGTCCTGTCCTCGAACTGCTGAAGCACCCTGACGAGACGGTTCGCATGGCCGCCATCGACTATCTCGCCGAATTCGGCACGATGGCGGAAGCCGAATACATGGACAAGAGGTATTACCGTTCAAAAACCACGGAGGCCAAGGCCGCCGATGAGGCTTCGCGGCGAATCAAGTTCCGGATCACCGGCATCGAGCCGCCGCGGGTGCAGCAGCGTCCGGACGACGAGTAATCGATCCGCTCCTGTGACCAGGTGACAGGGATGTGCCGGATGCGACGTTTCACGGGCCGGCGAATTTCCTTTTCCGCGCGGGGCGGCCTGTCGGAATCCTGTCCGGATCGATCATCCAGATGATTCGTGCCATGGCGTTATTCAGGAAGCGCCGGCGGTCCGTGGTTTTCAAGCCGGCGGCGGCTATCGCCGGTGGTGAGGTCGGCGTATACTGCGCTGGACTTGACGGCAGGTGCTGGGTGGATTTGAAGATCCATGTCGATGGATGCCTGGTCCGCCCCCTGCTGCTGGCCGATGGTATGGTCAAGATCCGCCTGCCGCCGGGAACCACCGATGGTAACGTGCGGCTTCGCCGTGGTGATGCGGAGATCGGCTCCCGTCGTCTCCGTACCGGTACCCAGTTGGCTGTCGGCATTTCCTCCGGCTTCAATCCCATCGAGGTGGACGGTACCATTTACCTGCTCGATGATTCGGACGGCACACCGGGCGCCGATGCGTTGATCGCGCTGGGGCCATCCGGTGAGCGCCGCGTGCTTACCCGGGATATCCCCGCACCGGTGGCCATGTGTGTCGCCGCGGATGGTTGGATGTATGTCGCCTCGTTGACCGGCGGTGCTGTGTACCGCGTGGATTCATTGGGTACGACCGAGTTGTTTGTGACTGGCATCGGATTGCCTGCCGCCATCGCCGCGCATCCGAAGGGAGGCTTGTTCATCGCCGACAAGCGGGGCACGCTCTATCGAGTGGACGAACACGGCGCTGTCGTCAAGTTCGCGGTCTTTCCTCCCACTCTGGAGTCGCCCCGCCTGTGCATGTCGAATCGTGGAGAATTGCTGATCACGAGTCCCGATCCGGCTGAGACCAGGCCGATACTCGCCATCTCGCCCGGCGGCTCGGTGCGGATGGTGTTCCCTGACTTCTGCCGGCCTACCGCCATGTGCCGGGGACCAGGAACCAGCCTGCTGGTGGCGGCGCATTTCCGCGGAATCGAGGGCGTCTTCCGGTTGCAGCGGCATAAAGAGCCGGAATTGCTGGTAGCCGGAGGCGATATCTTCGGACTCGCCCGGACCTCCGACGATCAGTTGTTGATCGGCGCGCATGGCGCTCTGTACAGGATTTCCGGGAGAGATCTGTGAGAAGACTGCATGTCGGTTACATAGGGATGGACAGGAGCAGCAGGGAAGGTCTGATCACCCTCGTCGACCCAACCAGCAACATGCTCCTGGTCATCACACTCGAATTCCGCGACATCCTGAGCATGATTAATGAGCTTCAGACAACGGGAACCAGCCTTTCGGACGGCTTCAGCCTGATCAGGAACCTCGTGACCGCCTTCCATGGGACACTCACGCGGCTGGTTATCGATGCCTGTAATGACGGTATTTTTGCCTCGCGACTCCTCATGGAGCATCGTTCCAGCCACTTGGTTTTCGATGTGCAGATCGTGTATGCGGTCACGCTTGCCTTGCGGTTGGGGATTCCCATCTTCGTGGAGGATTCGGTGTGGTCGGCGCACGCCATCAGGGCCGAGGAACTCAGGGATGTCGGCAGATTCGAGGAAGACGAACAACTCACGCAGTGGTTGGATGGACTGTCACCCGAGGATTTTACGTGAGGATTGGCGATTCAGCACTTGCCGTGCATCGTGCATTACCTTCATTCCCGTGACAAAAACCAACTGACCGTAGCGTGCAGGGCTTCCTCCAGCCTGACCTTCGGTTCGTAGCCCAGTAGTTCGCGGGCGCGGCTGATATCCGCCAGGGAGTGCCGCACATCGCCCGGCCGTGGAGGCAGGTGTCGGGCGGGAGTCGCCACACCCAACAGCGCCCGGAGACAGTCAACCAGGCGATTGACGGTGATCCGTTCGCCACAGCCGATGTTACAGACATGATGACCCGGCGTTTCAACACAACTGGCCAGGATATTGGCCTCGACGACGTTGGCGATATACGTGAAATCGCGAGTCTGTTCGCCGTCACCGTAGATTTCCGGCTCCATGCCCTGTCGCAGTCGCCTTATGAACTTGGGGATGGCCGCGGCGTAATGCGATGCTGGATCCTGGTATGGGCCGAACACATTGAAGTAACGCAGACAGATGGTGTCCAGGCCGTATAGGTTGCTGAACAGCCGGCAGTAATGCTCGCCGGTGAGCTTTGCCAGGGCATATGGTGAAAGCGGATTGAGGGGCAGGTGTTCTGATTTCGGCAGCACCTCCGTGTCACCGTACACCGAGGAGGAACTCGCCGTCACCACTCGCCGTACCTCGAAGTCCCGGGCCGCCAGCAACACCTGCAGTGTGCCGGTGATGTTGTTGTCGTTGGAAAGCATGGGATCGGCCACCGATCGTGGAACCGAAGGAATAGCTGCCTGGTGGAGAACGAAATCCACCCCGGGCATGATCGCTTCGAGATCCCGCCGGTCCCTGATATCACCTTCCCGGAACCGCATGCGAGGAAGCAGTCCGGCCAGGTTACTTTTTCTGCCGGTCGCGAAATTATCGATGCCGCGAACGGATTCGCCTCGATCGAGGAGTCCGCGGACCAGGTTGGAGCCTATGAAACCGGCCGCGCCGGTGACAAGATAGGTGGACATGGGGACTCCTTACAACCTGACGATGTTGGGATACTCACCCCGCAGTCCGCGGGTCGCATTCCTGGTGTCCAGGAGCAGGGGCAGCGAATCGGCCATGAGGTGATAGTCGTAGGTGCTGTGATCGGTGACAATGACTCCGGCGGTATAGGATGAAAGCGTGTCCGTGGTGATGTCCACGGAATGCAGATGCTCCCCGCTCCAGTCAAGATCGAGATCGGGAATAAAAGGATCGTAATAGCGCAGAATCGCCCCCCGGTCATGCAGCAGTTTCATCAGATCCAACGCGGGAGATTCACGTAAATCGTTGATATCTTTCTTGTAGGCTATGCCGATGATGAGGATCCTGCTGCCGCGAAGACAGTGGCCGCGGTCATTGAGGGCATCCGTCAACTTCAACATGACGTGATGCGGCATGTGGGAGTTTATGGTACTGGCGAGATCGATGAACCTCGCCTGATAGTTCAGTGATTTGAGCTTCCACGAGAGGTAGTGGGGATCGATGGGAATGCAATGTCCGCCAAGGCCGGGTCCCGGGTAGAACGGCATGAAACCGAAGGGCTTGGTAGCCGCCGCATCGATGATCTCCCACACATCCAGTCCGAGTCGATCGCACATCAGCGCCATCTCGTTCACCATGGCGATGTTGACGCTCCGGAAGGTGTTCTCCAGGAGTTTCACCATCTCGGCCGCGCGTGGTGAACTGACGGTGATGACCTGATCAATGAACTGGCTGTAAAGCGCTTCGGCGGCTTTCGAGCAGGCCGGAGTGACACCTCCGATGATCTTGGGAGTGTTGCGGGTGGTGAACCGCCGATTTCCCGGATCCACTCGTTCCGGGGAGAATGCCAGGAAGAAATCCACACCCACCGCTGCGCCGTCGCGCTGCAATTCGGGCAACAGGATTTCCTCGGTGGTGCCGGGATAGGTGGTGCTCTCCAGAATGATGAGCTGGCCGCGGCGCTTGTGAGCGGCGATGTTATTGATCGCCGACACGATGTAGCTGATGTCGGGATCCTTGGTTTTGCGGAGTGGGGTGGGCACGCAGATGCTGACGGCATCCAGGCCGGTGACCATCGAGTAGGAGTCCGTGGCGCGCAGGCGGCCGGACTGCACCGCCTGCCTCAGGACCTGGTGCGGTACATCCATGACATAGGAACGTCCCTGGTTGATGGAATCGACCCGGCCAGAATCGACATCGATCCCGATGACCTCGTACCCTGATCGTACCATCTCGATCGCCAGCGGGAGTCCGACATACCCGAGCCCGATCACGCCGATTTTTGCCTGATGCGTTTTGAACCGATTGATCAGCACCTGCAACGTGTCTGCATCACCGTTCATCTTGACCCCCGGCGCGCCGCCGGCCGGGAACGGTCTTCCCCCGGGGCGCAGAAGGAGAATGCCCGGCTCCGTCAGTCGGCGCGGCGGTTCAGGACAGCCAACAACAATCGATCATGAGGCGTGGCGAAAGGACCGCTCCACTTCTGACGCAGCGCCGGTGTAAGGTGCAAACACTATCCCAAGCCGCTCTCCCTTGCAAGTGTCCGAATGGAACTCCGGCAAGGCTGTGTACCGGTTCGCAGCAGTTTTCGGAGGCGGAGGGCGCCGGTCCGTACCGGCGCGGATGACGAATCGATCGGGGGCGCTCGATGGGTATACGCGCACCAGGCCGGAAACCGGCAATGGCGGAATATCGTCCGATCAGGCGTCTCGTTTTTTCGTGTTGACCGGCTCGATGAGCCGCAGGAAGTAAAAAGCCAGCGCCAGCCGCCTGGTCACATTGGGCGCGAAGGGGCTGAGTTCCGTCAGTCGTGCAATGGTGATCGGTTCATCGAGCAGCTTGAGGAGCACGTACTCACTGGGTGAGGTGGAAATCAACTTGATTATCTGGTCGTAATGATCCGTTCTGGCCATGGGGCGATTGAGTTCATCGAGATATTCATCGATCTGGGCATCGGTGAAATGATAGCGTATAGCATCGAACAGGAGATCGATACACTGGATGTTCAAGCGGAGCACTCCACTGTCGTCGTGTTCGCCGAACAGAAATTCCGCCTTGCTGTTGCGGTTCGACAGCAGGCCGTACAAGATAATCAGGATCTGGAATCGCACCAGCCAGATGACCTCTTCCGGGGTGATGAGGTTCTCCTTGAGCAGGAGATTGGCTGAATTGAAACCGTCTTTGCGGAGTTTTTTTATCAGTGATGCATGTTTCTTCGGATCCAGCCTGCCCAGGCGGGTAAGGACTGAATCCAGTTGATCGGAAGTGCTGCTGGAGGAAGCGAAGGCGATGTTGCCGTCCTCGAAGTAGACCTTCCTGACCACGTTGCCCGTGATAATGGTCAAGGTGCCGGTCACCTCATGAGCGGCGATCATGCCGAATATTTCCGGGATGCTGAGATCCTCGGTGGTGGTTTCGAAGTTGCGTTCAGCCATGGGTGACAATGCTGATTTCGTACCATACCGTGTACATCAGATCATTACCCCGCATCCGCCCCGTTTTCCTCGTGCAGCAACATCTGAAGCTGCTGCTTGGGAATGACTTCGGTGATTTCGTCATCCATTCCATCCTGATCGCCGCTTCGATCCATCGGAGTTTCCTCCTCGACGGCCACCACGAGCACCGTGATATTGTCGTCGCCGCCCTTCAGATTGGCGAGGTCGATGAGCATCTTGACGGCGCGCTCGAGATCCTGGCGGTTTTCTCTCAGAATGGTCTTGATTTCTTCGTCCCGGACGTGGCTGTTCAAACCGTCCGTGCACAGGAGCAGGATATCGTCCGGTTTGACTGGTTGGATGCGGATGTCCACGTCCACTTCAGGCTTGGTGCCGAGAGCCCTGGTGATGATGTTTTTCCAGGGATGGCGCCGGGCTTCAGCACGATTCATGAGCCCCAGGTTGACTTGCATATTCACCCATGAGTGGTCCTGGGTGAGCAGGGTGAGGTTGCCGTTCCGCATCAGGTAGGCGCGGCTGTCACCCACGTGACCGATGTAGGATACACCGTCCTGCAGGATCATTCCGACGATGGTCGTCCCCATGCCGTCGAAATGTTCTTCCTTTGCCGCCAGCGAGTTGATCTTCTCGTTGGCAAGCTGGATGGCGACCCTTAACTGGTTACCCGGCAGGGGAAGATCCTCTGATATTTCAAACGGCCAGGTATCCTCGTCGTTGACAGTGGTGATGAAATCCTCGATGGTGTCCACCGCTATCTTACTGGCGATTTCCCCAGCAATGTGGCCTCCCATCCCATCGGCCACCAGAAAGAGGTCCGCCTCAGGCGCAATCCGATACCTGTCCTCGTTCTTTACTCGTTTGCGACCCAAATCAGAGCAGGCTGAATATGATAACTTCATGATCCGCGATTGATCCAACGATCTGTCATGGGTTCATTCGGTGCGCTCGTAACGCTACTCCCCGCTTTCCCGTGAAGCGGCGATCCCACTCGACGCCTCTCCAGGGAAACCATCCGTCGACATATGCATCATCCGTGCCGGACACTCATCAAGCCTCACTCCGGGGGGCTCAAGAGCATGATCGAAAGCGTCAATAAATCATACTCACAGTAATCAGTATGCCCAATCCTGTCAAGCCGGTCAGCGACTCACTTTGGTTTCGATAGAAGGAATCCGGCCCGGATTCTGTCTGCCGGTGGTAGTGCCGGGATCAGTTTGAAAGACACTGTGTCGTCCTGCGAAAACAGATGCATTGCGTATGACTCACAGTGTACAACAGGAACCAGGCGTGACTCTCGTTCCAACGGGGTCGTACCCCGAATCTTGTAATCATCGTCGTGGTGCGTTGGCTTCCAATCGTCCACAGCAGGCAGGCGAAGCGCTCT
>JAFGDC010000395.1 GCA_016932295.1 candidate division CSSED10-310 bacterium | reverse complement strand
GGATCAAGGGAGTACATGAACCGGTATTCAGATACAATGTCATTGTCATTCCGCCCGGCGCTTGGGAAGGGAGCCTCCCGATGACCGTTATCTATGTTCTCGCCGTGATCGGTGCGCTGCTAGTCTTTGCGGGAATTTTCCTTACGTTTTTCGCGCCACGCGGGAATAAGACACAGCAGATCGAGCCGGTTGCCGTGAAGGCGTTGGAGGAAGAACCCCCATCTATCGCGGTGACGCTCGAATCCGCTGAAACGATCGAGGCGGAGCTGCGAGATCAGGGAGTGGAACTGGAAGAGTCCGATGAGTTCGCGTTCGAGGATGACACCCTTTCCATCGATGAGGAATTCGCAGAGGTGGCTGGTAGCGGTCTGGCGGGTGAGTTACCGGGTGCGGTAGGAGCATCCGCGGAAACCATGGAAACGGGTAACGCGGATGAACTTTCCGGTGAACTGGACAGCGATCTGATCGATGACGATGAACTCAAGCGATTCGTTACGCTGAGCGCCGAACTGGATGACTCCGATCTGGAAGTGGTGATGGAGGATACCTCTCTGGATGCCATACCGGATTTGGAGATCGATGGGTTCAGGGACGAGATGTCTGCCGATGCGCTGGAATTGCCCGGTCAGATAGACATAGACGATGAGGTGGTTCAGGAAGATCAGCCCGGCGACATCAGTCTCGATGATCTGGTGACAGATAAGATCGAAGCAATCCGAGAGTTGCAACTGCCCGTCGAGATGGAGGAGCCGCTGGTCCCGGCATTGCCGGAAACCGTGCAATCCGAAATGGATCAGGGCATTCTTGAGACGATAGTGGATGCATCTCTGCACGCGTATCCCGATGAGGAACAGGCGGAGGCTTCGGTTGTCGGGGACCACGCACGGCCGGCGTCAGCTAAGGGGGCGGAACGGGACGAACCAGGTGGCGATGATCTACTGATCGCTGCTAAACCATCAGCGGGCCGCGGAGAACCGGTCCGGGAAGATGGCGTGACAGTGGAGGAAACACCTGCACGACTGGTTCCCACCGAGATGGAAGAGATCGTTGAACAACCCGGCATGGAACCGGAACTGGAGCCGCCTGATGGTCCGGAAGGCGGATTGGCTCGGGACGAGGCGGCCGCAGCGTTGGAATCCGAGACGGCAGAGGTGGCGGACCTGTCGCGTACTCCCGTCAGGATAGGTGAAGACGGGGATGAACTCACCGGGGAACAGATTGACGAGTGGGAGGCTGCGGAACCGGCGACGTCTGAGATATCTGATCCGTCGGCGGAGAAAGCGGAGGAGACCGGGACAATCCTGGAGGAGGAACCCCTGGCGGAGGAAGTGCGGGAGGATTCCGTCGAAACCGCTCCTCCGGTCTTAGAAGGAGTCTTCCTGCCTGTGAACGGCGATGCGGCGGCACCGTCGGATGCGCCTGCCGAAACCCCGACGCTGGATAACGGCGCTCCTGTGTCTGAAATGCCGCCCGTGATTGTTGAAGAAAAGAAAACAGAAGAGATTCCCGAAAAAGTCGCCGAGGAGTTTCTCGATGCCGAGGTGGCTCTCGATGCCGAGGTGGCTCTCGATGCCGAGGTAGCTCTCGATGCCGAGACCAGTGAGCCGCCAGTTGATGCGGTGATGGATCGCCGGCTTGCTGAAAAATCCCACCGGGTGGAGGAGTTGACGATCGAGGCTGTGGTCGCCGCCGCCCACGTGGTTGAGGAGTCCACTCCGGAACCGGCATCGAAATCGACACAGAAGGAACCTGATCAATTATTAAGTGAAATTGTCAAGGGACTGGAGGATGAGGCGGCGGCAAAACCCGCGGTTGATTCATCGGTGGATGATGAGGTGTCCAGTCTGTTGCGCGATGTGATCGGTGTAGAGGAATCCCCTGCCGTGCGCCGCCCCAAACGTCCGCGGCCAAAGCCCGGGCGCGGAAAGCCGCCGGAGCAGCGGGAGCCGGCGGATCGGGTGGCTCCGGACAGAGGTGAGCGGACGAGTCGTCAGGTCGACTTGGTGAAAGAGAAGCAGCCGGCTGCGACGGATCGTTCCAGGGCCGAAGAAATGGAAGCGCTTGAAGAAGCGTTCGGACTCATCCAATCCACTGATAAACGGACCCCTTCTCCCAAGACGACCGGTAAGAAACTCCACGAATCGACGCAGGAAGTCGCCAGGGAAGCGGCGACTGAAAAGATTCTCGATTTCGAATCTACTGATGAAGTAGTCTCGATTGCGCCAGAAAAAGCAGCCGGTGAGGAAATGTTCAAGGAGTTGGAGGAGGAAGCAGAGGAAGCCTTGATGTCCGGGACGTTCTTCGACGAAGAGCACCACAAGGCGGACATCCCACCGGCACATGCCGGCGCTTCAGCCACTGAACAGGGCGATTTTGATGACTGGTTGTCCGACATTGTCGAGGAAGTCGAGGGTGAAGGTTCCGCGGAGATGATCTTCGAGTGGGAATCCAGCGATTCTGATGCGTTTCCGGCGGAGAGCGAGGATGAGGACGAGGAAGAGGTTGATCTCGGCTTGTCGACCGCGCCGGCTGAAGACGACAAGAAACAGCGGGAACGCGCCCGCCGGCTGGCTCGAACCATCATCACCGACATCATGATTTACAACCAGGATACCCTCGATATCGCCAGGAGCCAGCGCTCCATCGCCAAGTTGCTGGCCCAGGAAATCACGCGCGGTAAAAAACTGTACGAAGAGAAGGTCGGTCCGCAGATAGCCAAGTCCACCGATTACTTTGACAAGGGACTGATCGATATCCTGGCTGAGGGCAATCCGCGCCTGATGGGATGAGGACTGATGAACAGACTGAACAGCATTACGGTATTGTTGCTGGCAATTGTGCTGATGGTGGGATGCGCGGACGAAAGGCATTTCAGCAAAGCGCAGAAGTATTACCAGGCGAAGATGTACCAGGAAGCCATGCGGGAATTCGAGTTCGTCAAGAACAACTATCCCGAGAGTGAGTATGTCAAAAAGGCTGCCGAACTCTACAAACAGTGCCAGCATCACCTGAGAGCGCAGCGATTCATAGAAGAAGCCCACCTGCTCGATCAACAGGGCAGCTACGATGCTGCTCGTGAGAAGTATGAACAGGCTTTGAACTTGATGATTATGCACAACCTGGGTGATGCCGAACAGGTCAGGCAACGGATAGAAGAGCTGCTGGAAAACCGGATGGCGGAATTTGTCCAGAAAGGTGATCGATATTATACCGACCGGATGTTCATCGAGGCTCTGGACGAGTATGACAAGGCATGGGAATTCTCCAATCAGGATCCCAACAGCGATCTGTCAAGGAAGCGCAAATCGGCGCGCCGCCAACTTCTGGTCATGGCGTTGGAGGCAAAAATCCGGGAGGCGGAGGAATACTCCGGTACCGAAGTAGCCCAGGTCGAGTCCGGTAAGACCGCCAGCAAACCATCGGAAAAATCCCACACCATCGATATCATCCGGGGGCCGGGAACCAGAAAGCAGGCAAAGAAGGGGCAGGGTTCAGAAGAGGTCAACCTGACCCGCATGAGGGACCTTTGGGACAAGATGATGAGTGACTCACTGTCCGCCGATGAGGAAAAAGAAGTGGAGCAAATGGCGGAAAAGTGGGACCTTTCACTCATCAAGTAATCGATCCCTTCCCCGGATCCGGCTTTCTGTCGATAATCAGGAGAACATGAACCGCTCAGGAGCATGTTCCAGGTATTCGGACGTTCGTTGTATCCCGGTTCAATCTCCGTCCCGCTGATCGCTCAACCAGGCGGTCATACGCAGGACATGGCTGCCGTGCCAGTATATCCTGCCGCAGCAATCGCAACGGTGGAACACCGGTTGGTTCGAGAAGATGTACTCAGGCACCATAGCACGGACCTCCTCCTTGTCGCTGACAATACTCAACGGACGGTTACAGTGGGAGCAACGACGCAGGACCGGTTGCGCCTGGGGCAGCGCACAGCTCGTCACAACCTGATCGAGCTGGCAAGCCACATGATCACTCGCGATGAGGAGCACCGCCGCGCCGGCTTGATCCAATCTTCGATGGAGCCTTGTGTCCCGCGTCAGGAATATCCGTTTTTCATCCTTGAGTAATCGGAACTCTTGCACGGCATCCGGGCTTCCCACGGCTTTCGCGATCACCACATCGTACCCGAGTAATCGCAACCATTTCCCCAGCCGCACAACGGTGCGGTCGGCGATGAAACATGGTCTGGTCCTCGACCCGCCACTGCCTTTGCGTTTGTTCCGTTCTGTCCCGTTCATCCGGCGCTCCCCGCAAGACACGCCGGTCAGTGAAGATTGCGCCGGAGAAGCATGAGGGTGAAATCGTCGGATTCGAGGCCATTGACCGAGAACGCCATGACCCGCTCCAGTATCCCCTCGCCGATTTCATGCACCGACAGATCCCGTAACTCCCTTATCACCGCGATCAACCGTTCCACTCCGAACTCTTCATCCTGCTGGTTTCTCACCTCGGTCACCCCGTCCGTGTAGAAGAGGACGATGTCTCCGTTCCTGAGTTGGTTGTTCTCCTCTTCATACTCCCACTCTTCCATTATTCCCAAGGGCAGGCCGCCCACACTCAACTCCCGCGCCGGACCACTGCGGGGAATGATCACAGGGTAATTGTGGCCGGCATTGACGCTTCTGAGACAATGCCGTTCCGTATCCAGGTAGGCGGCAAAGCACGTGATGAACTTGTTGGGCGCGGAGGAAACACTGATGAGATGGTTGATCCGGCGCATCAGCACGGTCGGCGTCGTGACCAGATCCTGCAGCAGATTCAACGCGGCATGCAACGTAAACACCAACAACGCGGCCGG
Source organism: candidate division CSSED10-310 bacterium (assembly GCA_016932295.1). Next base: position 9,931 of record JAFGDC010000395.1, on the reverse strand, counting down.
TACCCCTTTACCGGTCACATCGGCAATGCTCAAGCCGATTCCCCTGCCGGAATCAGGGAAAAACTCGTAGAAATCCCCACCCACCATCCGGCATGGTATGGTCCTTCCATATATTTCATAACCGGTGATGGATGGCAGGGAAGAGGGCAGAATGTTCCGCTGTATTTCCGCCGCCAGTTCGATTTCCCTCTCGAGCCGCTCCTTCTCAAGTTCACTTTCGTGCAGCATCGCGTTTTCGAGCGCGACCGCGGCAAGGGCGGCAAACGACTGCAGAAGCTTCCTGTCATGATCGTCATACTCGATGAAGCCCTGCCGTGATTCCTTGTTTGCAACGCAGAGCACCCCCAGTGTGCCCCTGGTGGTGGTGCGCAGCGGCGTGGCCACCAACTTGTCACCGGAATAGAATTCACGGGCATCGAACAGGTCGACTTTCTCTCGAGTCTTCTTGTTCAGATCCCGGACAAGCTGCTTGATATTCTCTGGAATTACATCGCTGCGCCATTCGAACCCGAACAATGCCTCCACTTTATACAGCACCCGGTCCTCACGGCGCTGCATGAGAATGCCATAGCGGGAATCAAGGAGCGCGGTTGCCCGTACCAGGATTTCCCTTGCAATTTCATCAGCCTGCCGCAACGAATTCAAGGCGATACCCATTTCCTGAATGTTTTCCAGTTCCAAAATCTTCAAGTTTAACTTGAATGTTGCGGCCTGGTTCGCCTCGCTCATTCGTCTGTCACGGTAGAATAGGGCGACCGGCCTGGCCAGCAGTTTCACCAGGCTGAAATCCTGCTCCAGCCATACATCCGTACCCAATTTTTTACCAAGTATGATGATGCCGAGGAATTCGCGCTTCACTACCATTGGAAGCCAGACTTCATACAAAGCTGTGTTCTGGCATTGGGCGAGGAAACGATCCAGCAGCGCGGTCATGTTGCTTGGAGGAGTAATGCTTGGAAAAGGAACGGAATGGTCAACCAGGTAATCGATCTCGGCAGGGAGGACTGGCAGGATCTTGACCCTGGGCATGGTTCCGGTGAAGGTGTGCAGTTTCAATGCGCCGCTGCTTACGGAATAGCGCAGAATCGCCCCCTGGGTGACGGGGATGGTTCCCAGGAGCTGGCGCAGCATGTACTTGGCCGTAAGATCGAATTCACCGGTAGCGGCGGCAATGGCTTCCATCTCCTCAATGGCCGTGAGGATGAATTGCAGGCGTTCCTGGGCTGACCCTTCCATGCTCAAGAACTCCTATCGTCCAGGGAGTCCGCATTCGCCGGAGATCGCCCGATGGAGGATGTGGTCACCTTGTTCGGGATGCTCAATCTGCGCAATGAACGGGGCAGGAGCCATGCACCCATGATGACTATGGCGATCAACAGCAAGATCAATCCGCGCAGCATTTCGTAATTCCTAATAAGGAACTCGCCCGGACTGCCGGAAGTCGAGACCAACATGGATCCGTGTTGTTGTTCACCTGCATGGATACCTGTCGCGAAAGGATCAAAGAAGGCATGTAACCTGCTGAGAGCCTTAAATCCTGAATCGGTTCGATTGCCGAGCATCGTGACACCGAGGACAACCATGTGTCCGCCCGACTCGGGAGACATACTGCAGGCATGATCCCGCAGCTCGCCGTCATGCAGTAACGCGGGATTAAGCAGCCAGTGCATGTCCTCCAGTCTTGCCAATGCCAGCTCAACTCCTTGCGGCCTGGGAAGAGAGGCGAGCATTCGACCGGTGACAGGTTCGACCACCAAGGCACTCACCTCACCGTTGTTCGTGATCTCCCGACCATAATAGCTCATACCGAATCCGCTATCACCCAGCGCGAGAAAAACCACCTCATGGGTCGGCGTCGTATGGCGCAACTCCTGTTCCAGCTCCATGAACCGCCCGGGTTCCAGGCCCTCAACCAGGATCATGGACGACATGACCACATCTTTCCCTGGTTGACGCACCATCACCACGGTTGCTTTCGGAAAGTCTCCCGGCAGCCTGGACAATTGTTCCATCACAATTGTATCCAGTGCCGGGGTGGGATCCACGGCAAGCTGCCCGGCCACTGCCTGAAGCATATCCGGTAAGGCGTTCTGCACCATAAGACCATGGGCATGCAGGAGTCCGGATAGAGAGTTTACCGTTATCAGGCCACCCAGCATGATCAGGGAAACCAGGCAGAGCACGATGAACAGGACGAGTAACGGGAGAACGGTTACAGAAGCTCGCAGGGCTGTTTCGGCGCGGGGTGAGAGGCGGCTGACGAGGCGGTTGTACAGGCGGAGGCACAGCCGTGGAACGACGGCTCCGAAGGAGAAGACCAGCGCGCAGGTGAAGAATGCGGTGTATCTCATGGGAAGATGTTCATTGCGGAGAGGATAATCGAGCAGAACCGTGGTGAGAAAGCACAGCAAGATGGCTGATTGCCAGACTGAATCTGAGTGCGGTTCAGCACTCTCCCCGGCGGCATCATCCCGTTCCATGCGCAGGAGAAAGATCATGAAGAGCAACAGAAGCGGCTCCTTGGTACTCGCTGCAAGCGCTGTAATCATCACGGTCGGCACGAGATACCAGGCTCCCGGCAACCATTTTCGATGGATCGCCATGAACAGCACCGTGGTGATGATCGCCACACTGGCCGTCAAGCCGATCAACAGGAGCACGCGAATGATCAGGGGAGGCAGGCGGGTGACGCTCCAGGCTGCCCCCAAGTGGGTGACCGCTACGATACCGGTAGCGGCGGCCAGGAATCTCCAGTTGGCAAATCGGTCGGCATACAGCAGGAGGAGTGAAGTCAGGGCTGCGGCCAGGCACGCCAGCAGTACGCCGCCGGCGAGGCCGTTGACGCCCTCGCAGAGAAGTATCGTGCCGGCGATGACAGCAATTTCGCTCAACAGTTGAGTCAAAAAAGGGTACGAGCGCGGATTGTCCGGCATACCTGCGCCGTGGCTGATGAAACCAGGTTACGAGCACATGGGATGGGAATGTTTCGCGCTCCGGTCACAAGAGAAATCACCGGCAGTGCGGTGAGCCCGACCTTCAGCCTTCCTCCACCCCCCGTTGCGGCGTTCAATCGTCCCTCCGCCGGTCAGGACCCGCCACCGGGCAGGGAAGCGGTCAGCTTGGTGTAATCTTCGACTGCCTTCGCCTCATCGCTGAAGAGATCCGCATAATGGAGCAGTCCCATTATTTTGAATGTCTTTTCAACCGTCGGTGTCAGATTGGTGAAAGCCAACCGTCCGTCCTTCTCGAGGATTTTTTCGATGACTTCTATCAGGATCGAGATGCCGATACTGTTCACCACTCTCGAACCTTCCAGGTTGAAGATAAGGTGTTTCAATCCATCCGATTCCATCAATTGATACGCTTCGTTCGCGAGTTTTTCACCGCCGAGATTATTGATGTATCCGTGCGATCTGAGCACGGCGAATCCCTGCTGCTTGTCCACTGTTACACCGAACTCAAGCATCAGAGCCTCCTTGCTCTCCATTTAATTGTTTGACCATCACCACCGTGGTGCCCGTTTCATCCGAGTGAACGGTCACCTTGTCCATCAATCCCGTCATCAGCTTGAGACCCCAGCCGCGCTTATGGCGGTCATGAAGCTTCTCCCGGATGTCCGGTTCACCCACCTTGTCAGGATCAAAACCACTTCCATGATCCTTGATTATTATTGTCAGGGCTTCGCTGCTCGTCAGGAATTTGATCTGCACCGTGCGATCCTCGCTCTTGCTGTGCTCGAAAGCGTTCAAGGTCGCCTCGATCAAGGCTATCTTGATTTCATCGATCTTGTTCTGATCGAGTTTTATCAAGCGTGCAATCGATGATGCGATTTTTGATGCAGCCAGTTCCATGGCGGGTTGCATGGGGAGTGTCAAGGTGATTTCTTTGACGGGCTGTGTCACTTGTCCGTCTCCTCTCGATGGGCGGGCATTCAGGCAATCTCAGTATAACAATCAGCTTGCACGCTCACAAGCGATCCACCCCGATCCGCCCCTTCCCTAATCCACCGCCAATGATTGGGAGGGGTGTCATGCAGGTCTGGTGGACGCATTTCACGGTGAATGGCTCCGTGGATGGAGCACTGTGCCTGCTAAAAATGTTGAATCGATGTGATTGAAGAAAAAAGCCGTCGTAAGGCCATGGGTGCCAACGCTTATCGTCGAAATGTACGAGATTCCGGGTACGACCCCAAAAGTAAAAAGTGCGGGTACGACCCCAAAAGTACGACCCATCCGTGCCGTATCCTGCAAAGCGCCTGTGGGAAGTAACAGGGCTGTGCGCTTCGATGGATAATCGAATCACCACGTCGTCCCGGAACAACCGCCACCAGTGCATGGACCAACAACTGCCGCCGGACTTTCCAGAACTGTTCTATCGAGTGGAATACACCCAATTCAGCACTTCCGCGACAGCTTCGTACAACGCTTCCGGTATCTCGTCACCCACTTCCATTCGCAGCAGCGCATGGGCCAGCGATACGTTCCTCATGACCGGTACGTTGTGTTCCTTCGCCCGTGCAATGATCTTGCCGGCGAGCATCTCCCGGCCCTTGGCCACCACCTTCGGCGCCGCCATGTTCCCGGGGTCATACGAAAGCGCAACGGCGATGTGCTCCGGATTCACGATCACCACGTCGGCACCGGCCACGTCCTCCAGCATGTTGTTCATGACAATATGTTGGTGCAATTGGCGCCGCATGCCCTTTATCAGGGGTTTTCCTTCCTCGGTTTCCATTTCCCGCCGCACTTCCTGCTTGCTCATTCGTAACTCCTTGAGATAGCGCCGGTTCTGATAAAGCAAATCCACTACGCCCGTCACCAGAAACAACAGGCAGAGGACAATCAGTAAATCCGCCGTCAGTTTGACGCCAAGCATGAAGAGGCTGCCCAGGTCCGCCGGCCCGCCACGCACCACCTCATGAACCGCGCGCCGCAACACCCGCCATCCGACACTCCCCGTAATGACCAGTACCACCGTTGCCTTGCACAATTCGATCACGCCGCGCATTGAAAATATCGAGCGCAATCCCTTGAATGCGTTCAGACGCTCCAATTTCGGCCGCATCGAGGTGAGACTCAACAACGGCCCAACTTGGAGATACACCACCAGCACGGCGACCGCCATGATGGTGATCAGAACGGGCAGGAGCGCCGTAACCACCTGCATTCCGGTCTTGTTCAGGTGGCGTACGAGCAGGTCCGGGGTGAGTTCTCCGCCTGTCAGCCTGAACGAGTCCCTGAGACAATCGCACAGCGTCTCGCCCAGGAGCCGCCGGCTGGCAGCGATGCCAAGTATGCCGGCGGAGAGAATGACCGCCGTGGAAAAATCCCTGCTGCGCGCGACATTCCCCTGCCGCCGCGCTTCCCTCAACCGTCTTGGCGTCGGCTGTTCGGTTCGTTCTCCGGCCGGAGTATCCGCCATCAGTCATCAACTCCACGTAATTCGATCGGAATCGAGTCGCATCCGGACAGCATCGTTGCACTTGCGCTCATAGACGATCCGACCGAGAGTGTCATCCGCCGGCAAGATCCAAAAATCGGTCGAGCATGACCGCATTCACCAACACTTCATGCCTCAGCTTGTCTGCCATGACATCCAGGCCGAGAAGCAGAACCACGAGGGCGATCATCGTCTTCAGTGGCAAACCCAGCATGAACACGTTGATTTGAGGAGTCATCCGATTCATCAGTGCCAGTATCACCTCAGTGAGCATTACCGTGATCAGCGGTGGGGCGACGATCAACAGCATGGTGGAGAAGAGTCGGGCGCTGAATGCTGCGAACCACGCCGCTGTATTCAGAGAGGAATCAGACCAAGTGACGAATTGCAGGGGGGGAAGCAGCTCGAAACTGCCGAGCAGCCCTTGCAGGATGGGCAGATGACCACCCCAGGCAAACAACAGCACAATGGCCAACTGTAGATAAAGATTACCCAACAGCGATACCTGTCCGCCCGTTTGAGGCGCCATCAGGACAGCCGAGCCGAGACCCCGCATCGTATCCAGGTATCCACCCGCCGCTTCTGCGGCATGAAAAACGAGTCCGATGATGAACCCCATCATCAAGCCGATCCCGCCTTCCTTGACCAGCAGTGCGGGATATACCAAACCCGGCATCTCGAGCGTGCCATGCAGAGAGGCAGATACTTGTGGATACACCACCACTGTCAGACCGAGCGCGACACTCATTTTTATCCGTACCGGTACAATTTTTCCTCCCAGGAAGGGTGCGAAGAACACCGCCGTCGCCAGCCTGATAAGCAGCAGACCGGCCAGCAGGATGTGGGTGGACAGGGAAATCCCATGTCCGGGAAGCAGCATGCCGAGTAGGCCGGCCATGTGCGGTGTTACCCCAACAAGCCCGGCAATGCGTTGAACAGCGCGTTGGTGAACCGCACCACCTGGGAAAGCATCCAGCCACCGGCTATCAGCAACGCCGCGTACACCGCGATCAACTTGGGCACGAATGTAAGGGTCTGCTCCTGAATTTGCGTCGCCGCCTGGAATATGCTGATCAACAGACCGACCAGCAGACTGAGCAGGACTGGCGGCGCCGATACCAGCAGAATGATGAGAAGAGTCTGTCTGGTCACCATGAGGATTAGGTGTTCGTTCATCGCTGCACCATCAGAGATATCCCATGATCAGCCCCTTGCTCAGCACGTGCCAGCCATCCACCAGGACGAACAAGAGGAGTTTGAAGGGCAGGGAAACTTGGGTTGGTGAAAGCATGAACATTCCCATCGCCATCAGGATGTTCGCCACCACCATGTCGATCACCAGAAAAGGCAGGAACACCAGGAAACCTATCTGGAACGCCTCCTTCAATTCGCTTATCACGAAGGCCGGTACGAGGACACTGAAGTCCTTATCCACAAGTCCGGTCCGTTCTTCCTTGCTGCGCATCTTGCGACCCAGATCGAGGAACATGTTCCTTTCTCTCAAGTGGCTGTTTTTAAAAAGAAAATGCTCAAGCGGACGGCGGCCTTTCTCGAACAGCTCAGTCAGTGTCTCCAGGTCCATGTCGCCGAGACCGCCTGCAGCCGCCCCTGCAACTGTTCTTGCCCGCAGGATGCCATCCACCGCTCCATAGATATCCGTGGCCACCGGCATCATGATGTGGATGCTCAGAATCAGTGCCAGCCCGATAAGTACCTGGTTCGGTGGGATTTGATGAGTGCCGAGCGCGCTTCGCACGATAGAGAACACCACCGACAGTTTCAAAAAAGATGTGACCATGATGAGGAGAAACGGTACCAGCGCCAATCCGGCCAGGGAAATCAACAGGAGGACCGGGCGCTGACTCAAACCAGGTGCATCCGAGTCAACCGCGCAACTCACCAGCGGGGAGAACAGGAGGTATGTGGCGCAAAGGGTGACGAGTGCCATGCAGTCATTCTTCATCTGGTTTGACTCCCGGGGCCCCAAAGGCATGGTTGCCCGTCAGGAAGGATGAAAAAGAACTCCGATATGCCGGTTCGGTATGCGGCTCCAATGGCCAATCCGGCAATTCGGCCAGGGCGGTGAGGCCCTGGTCAGTTGCACCCACCAGAAGCACTCGATCAGGGAGCCGCACCGCGTGAATCGTTCCTCGTGGTGAAATCCGCAGTGTTTCGATCACCTTCATGCCGCCGGGGCGTCGCGTGCCTCTGACCATTCGTGGCAGAATGAATTTCAGAACCACAAACGCGAGGATGCAGACGATGCCCAGGGAGATCAACACGCGAGCCAGTTGGAATCCCAGGTCCCAGGAAGATGGGATCTGATAGGCGGAGAACGGTGGTGCGGTCGGTGTGGGATTCATGCGGATTCCCCCGGATCATTGCCGCCGACGAGACTCAGAACCTGGACTCCCAATCGGCCATCTATATCCACCAACCGGCCGGTGGCAATGAGACGATCCCCTGCCCGTACGCGTACGGGTGTGCGCAGGTCGCCGTCCAGTCTGATGCAACTACCCTCCCGTAAGTCACTCAATTGCCCGATAGTGAGCGCCAATTCCGCCAGTTCTATCCGGACAGGTACCGGTATCTGCGCGAGTAGTTGTGACTCGCTGCCCCCATCCGGTTCCTTCACACCCCCAGGGGGACACTCCATTCCATTCAGTTGATCAGCGGCCATCGGTTCCTCCTTCTCAAGCCTCAGCACCCGCAGCTCCAAGCCACGGGACGATGGGACACATTCACACGGCCAGCCGGTAAAACCGGTCAGTACCGTGGGACAGAGCATGACACGGCCTGTGGCGCGGGCTTTCTCCAGGCGGGTATGGGAACGCGCCGCCAGCAGCACGGCACCCGTTTTTAAGCGCAGTAATTGCGCTGCGGTCAGGTAGCTGCAGCCGGCGACCAGAACACAGGGGATCTTGATGTGTTTCAGGCGTTCACGCAGTGACTGGATCCGGTCATTCCGGAAGGTATTGATGGTGTCCCTGCCGATCAGGGTGAACCCTGTCTCCGGTGATTCATTCAAGGGGACAACAAGGCGGGTAGAGAAGGATTTCCCCTCCAGCACGAGGATGTACGACAAAATCGCCAATTCCTTCTCGGGCCAATGATGCTTCAGCCATTCTTCAGGATTCTCCAAGACCGGACCGACCACCACTCCGGGTCCCTGACCGTTGGTCCCGGCCAATTCTCCCAGCACGGTCATTGCCATCATGCGGAGAATGGCCGCCTCGAGACTGGTGGTCGATCCCGTGGTTGAGGATTCAAGCTTCGTCCCAAGCAGACTACGCAACATCATGTCGATGAATGAACTGTCTATGTCCAGAAGCATGATCCTCCTGTAAGGGGGATACTCGAGGATCATTGTCAGTGTCCCTCCGAACGTGGCATGAAGTGACGGGGCTCGGGTCAGGGACAACCCGGCCGGAGTGATGTGGATTGGCTTGATCGACCGGCGCCGCATCTCAAACTCGATGCGCAGGGATTGTTTCGCTAGGGTAAGGATGTCGCGGTTATGCACCTTTCTCGCCGTCCGTGGCGATACCCGTACACCTCGCAATCTGGTGCCATTGGTGCTTCCCAGATCGCACACCAGAATCGATTCGCCCTGCCGATGCAACCGCGCATGCGTGAGAGAAATATCGGCATTCTTAATCCTCGCTTCACATGAAGAGTGCCTCCCGATCGTAACCGATTCACCATCGGGCAGGACGGCTTGATAGAATGGAGCGGCGCTCTCATGATCATCTCGGGATGACCGATGACCGGCAGCAGTAATGGTGTGTAACGACAGGCGGCATTCAGTCGCCGCGCAGCCGGGTAGGAATCGACTCATCGCCCGGACGACGGAATCCAGTAGCGGGGAAGGATCCACCAGGTGATTCCGCAGGGCACTGCACAGGTGGTTGACAGGGTCCACCAGTACTGCCGGCAGGTGAGGAAGCAGCGTGATGTCCGGAATCCGCAACGATCGATCATCTGTTGGTTGGACAATGCACTGCTTCATATTTGGTACGATATGCTGGTTTCCACCGGTGAATCCGCCGTGATTCGCTGTGCCAGGGAGGATTGAAGGGGTCCTGCTCCACCATGGAGTTCTTGGGACATCCACGCGGTGCGTCTGCTGCCGGAACCATCCGCCTGTGTTCTGATTTCGAGCTTGCCGGGTTCGAGTCCAATGGCTTTCAGGTTGACTTCAAGCTGCTCCGCCCGACTGCGCAGGTCCCGCGCCATGGATTCATCGGCGGTGATGACGGCATGCAGGAGGTCACCTTCCATGAAGAGATCCAGATGCAATTCGCCGCCCTCAGCCTCGTTGAGAGACAGGTGTAAACGAGGATTCCCCTCCGCATCTCTGCCGCACCATGCTCTCTCGGACATGTTTGCCACGAGACTGGCGATGCGTTCACGCCGGCTGGCTGTGTTCCCGGTTTCATCGGCCGGTTCACGGTCGTGCCTCATGAGCTGCGCCGGTAAATGGAAAAGTGTT
>JAFGDC010000040.1 GCA_016932295.1 candidate division CSSED10-310 bacterium | reverse complement strand
CTTCGGCGCGGTACCTGCTTCCGTTGTCCACTCCGCTGGTGCTTCTGGCCTGTCTGGGTGCGCAATGGCTCCAGCCGGTGTTCGCGCGTGGCGCCGTTGTCCGGCGTTGCTGGGTTCCGCTGGTCATCCTGTCCTTCGCGGCGCCTGGGTTTGAATACGCACTGCGTCCGCCCAACGCGGCGGAATTGCGCGCGGCGGGCATCGGCGGCGCGGAAGCAGCGGAAGTGTTGTTTCAGGCTGCGGCTGGGCGGCCGTTGCTGCTACTGGATGGGTGGCGTCTCAATACAGCGGCCTATGCCTGGCCGGAGAGTCGCCGCCGTGGGTTGCCTTTCGGCTATCTGGAGATGACGCCTCCCGGGGTGTACGAGGGGGGCGTGGTTTGCCGGGAAACCGATCGTTACCTGCAGTATGAGACAGTGGTGGATCTGGTTGAACGAGCGTCCTCGAGCGGGTGCCTGGTTGCCGGCACCGTATGGCTGCCTCATCTCGATGGTGCGGTAAATCCACTCACGGCGGCGGCGCTCGACCGCCTGCGCCGGTATTATGCACACCGGCTTGAATTACTGGTGACGCTGGCGGACCCGGACGGGGTGCCGGTGATGGAGTTGTATCTGGGCGGTGGTCCAATGGCGTGCGTGGTGACGCCTCCCCGGATCACGGGCACGCCGTGACGAAGCATATCGGCCTGACGTCGCGGGTTCGATGCCGTCGAGATGGTGAGGTTTTCTGCCCCATGTTTCGTGTACCGCGCTTCCGGTTGCGCACCCGCTTGGCGGTTTGCTAGGATGATGGTGTAAGTCATTGGAAAGAGTGGACTAAGGCGACGTATCCGCGGCGCGCTTCGAGCGTTATTGCCGCCGGCTCCGGTGAGGTGTCATGCAGGCGCGACTCGGCACGGTCAGGAAACTCAGGAACCTTTGCGGACTGCTCATCATTATCACCGGCGCGGTCATTGTCATGCTGCACCGCGCGCCGGCCGAGACGACCATTTACTGGACCATCACCGCGCTGTTGGTCCTGGCTTCAATCTGGCCTGTCCTCTGGTCCCGCCGGATCGAAAGACCGCCTGCCGCCTGTCCTGAATCCGGGCTGCTGACCGGACGCGATTGGGTATTCCTCGGCGCCCTGGCGGTGCTGCTACTGTTCTGCTTCCTGCCGATCATGGATCAACGCGGTCACCTGACCTTCTTTCGCACCGACATGATCCGTTACTACGGATTCAATTACTACCTTCGTGAAACCGTCATCGAACACGGACTACTGCCCCTTTGGAGCCAGTATGGCGGGGGCGGATTCCCCATGGCCGGGCATCCCGAGTTCATCTGGCCCAGTCCTTTCATGCTGTTTCATCTTTGCGCCGGGGAACTCCTGGGGCAGAAACTGTACTGGTGGTTCCTGACCTTCATCCAGGGCGTGGGCATGTACCTGGCGGGGCGGATCATGCTGCGCCTCGGTCCCGCCGGGGCGTCCGCCGCATCGCTCGCCGCGGCGTTCTCCCCATGGCTTCCCCGCGCCATGTCCGACGGCGACTACTACTCGGTTTCCTATGCCTTCACCGCGCTCCTGCTGGTCCTGCTGTTCGGCCGCCGATCCCGCCGAGGATTGTGCGCGGCTGCCCTGCTGTTCGCCTCTCTGAGCTTTGACGGCTACTACTACCTGTTTTCCATAGGAGTGTTCCTGGCCGTGTTCGCTGTCACCGGACTGGTGCGTCGGCACGGTTCGGGCCTTTATCTCGATATCCTCCCCCTGCGTGCCGTCATCTCCATGGCACTGCTCTGCATGTTGGCGGGAGCGGTCAAATACCTGCCCGCCGCCCGGTTGATGCATCGGACTGACCTGGCATTGCGGCACTTCATCGATCCCGAGGAAGGCATGGTGGGAGGCGAGCCGTTTTACGCCCCGGGATTCATCGATGCATACCGGCTCGCCGAAGTGCCGGCGCTGTTCATCTATCGATCGGCATTCCTGCGTATCGGACCGGTCATGACGCTGTTCGGGCTGCTCGGCTGGCTGCGGTGCCGCGCCGGTGGAATGCGCTGGTTGTGGACTTTCTGGATCACCCTGACGCTGACCCTCGCGTACAACAGTCCCATCGATATCTTCGGCTGCCTGTGGCGCTCTGCCGGGTTTGTCAAGGTCATGCGCCATCCTAACTCATACTTCGAGTACTTCCTGATGCTGATCCTCCTGGCGGGTTTCGGCATTACCATCGATTGGCTTGCCACGCGGCGCCGATGGGGAAGAGCCGCCGCCGTGTTGATCGGCGTGATCACCCTGGCGCCGTTGATTTACTCCCATCAGTCCCGGCTGACCGCACTCGCCGCGATTCAGTCCAATCCCGAGGATCACCTGCGCCGCTATGCCATTCCGGACGGTCCTTACTCTGTCGCATACCAGGGTACTCACAACGGCCGGGAATACCCTCTGATCCGCAAGGGAATCGGTACCCTGGACTGGTATTCGACCCTGCAGGTTCCCACCAGCGTGCAGCCCCGTTTTTTCGCTGCCAACGACCGGTTCATCGCCAACGAACACTATCGGGGTGAAGCCTTTTTTGTGAACGGCGGCGCGGTCTCCGGCCTCGCCATCACCGCCACCCGCATCTCGGCACGGGTGGAAGACTCCGGCCTGCTGGTGGTCAATCAGAATTACCACGATGGATGGCGTGCAAAGGAGGGTGTGGTGGTGAACGTGAATGGTCTGCTGGGGCTCATGGTGGCGCCGGGACAGCGGCGGATTGATCTGCGGTATTACGATCCGGCGTTTTTCATCGGTCTGTTCATCACCTTGTGCGCACTCGGCGGGATGAGCGCGTGCCTGGTGCCGGGTCGGCGCTTCAGGAGCGCCTGAAGAAGTCGGTGAGTGTTTCCGGGTGCGTGATGAAATGTGAGATCATGCGGGAGCACATGTAGAAACACGGCGTTTCTTCGCAGCAGCGCGTGATTGCGGCGGCATGGGTGGAAGCGCTCCATGCTTCGGTGAGTGATGTCCGGAGGAGGTCGGCGAAGGGCGGCAGGTCCTGGCAGACAGAGACCCCGCCGCGGGCGTCCACGTGCAGCACGAAGCGGTTGGCGTCGCAGCGAACCGCGGCGCCGCCGGTCAATACCCGCGCCGCCGTTTCGTAGAAGGTCGTGGGACCGTATACAGCACGTCCTTCCGTGGCCATTTCCGCCACCCACAACATGGTTTCCGCCATGGCCGTCGCCGCTTCGGTATTCGGTCTTACCTCGTCCGCCTGGTGCCTGTGCCGGAATCCGCCGCCCATGGCACAGGGAGTCACCGAGAGCGCCGCGCCGTTGCGTTCCGCGAATTCCAACAATGCCGGGATCTCCTCCAGGTTGAGCGGGGTCAGCACGGTATTGATCCGCAGCACGATATGCCGATCGAGGCAGCGCCCCGCGCCCTGTATATTGGCCGTCACTGCATCCAGGCCGTCCACTCCGCGCAGGCGTCGGTACACCGGCGCCTTGAGGCTGTCCAGGGAAACCATCAGGTTGTTCGGCCGGTGCTTGTTGAAACGATCGATCATGTGCCGGTCCAACAGCAAGCCGTTGGTAGTAAGCGCATAGAGCAGGCGGTGTCGCTCCAGCAGCCCGAAGACTTCGAACAAGTCGGCGCGGAGGAGCGGCTCCCCGCCGGCGAGGGCAATGTACCGGATGCCAAATTCAGAGAGGTTGTCCACCACACGGCCGATATCGGTCAGGGTCAGATCAGGCCCCGGTGAGCGCCAAACGGAACACATGGGACATTGTGAATTGCAGCGGGATGTGAGGTCGAGGGTGGTGTAAAAGGGGCGGCCGCGTACTATTTGTAGGCCTGCTTTGATGGCCTGGTTCAACATGCGCGGATGATCCCGTGGCCGGGACGCCGGCTCGAATCCGGGTCGTGGATGATGGCGGCGAACGCCATGCCGAGGCTCAGCAGCACCGCGCTCCAGAAATGCGCTTCCCGCCTGACCACGGCGGATTCATAGGGCGGACCGGGTCGCAAGTGGATGGGCGGCAGGTGTGTCGAGATCAGGTCGAAACCGGTGGCGGTGGGAACGATGGTGAATGTCTGGTTATCGGAATCGATGAAGCGATCCGGCGCCAGAATGGAGATCATGCTGTCGGTGGTCACTCCGAACTCATCGCCGAGATGCATGACACCCTGGCAGGCATCCTTCAGCGTGAAGGCGAAGGAGCAGTCCATGAAAAAGAGGCTGCCCCGCCAGGTGTCAGCCGTGAGCCCGGCCATGGGAGCGTCCGGAGGAAGAATGGCGCCGGTCGGCGAGACCTGCAGAACGAAGAGTGCGATTGTCACCACCAGTGCTTTCATGGCGCTATTGTAGATTCAAGCTGGTTTGGGAGCAACCGGATGGATGCTGCTGCCGCCACTGCTTTCATCATGCCATTGATTTCAGGTATGATCGTCTCGCCACGCGGAAGCCGGCGCTGCCCGAGACGGGCAGGGAACGGCGCCGGCCTCAGGATGAAACAAACCTTCCGCATGGAGAAACGGCCGATACCCATGAAGCCTTTTTTCAACCAACCATTGACCACTGGCGGACTGAAGGATTTACAGCGCGGTCTGGCGCTGGGCCTCGACACGGTGCTGGCGCGGCGGCGGATGCGCAATGATGAACTCGGGTCCTGGCGCGATGCGACGCTCCGCGCCCTCCTTCGCTATGCCCAGTCGGCCATCCCCTTCTACCGTGTCAAATGGGATCGGGAAGATTTCTCCGCGGATTCCGTCAGAAGCATCGATGATCTCACCCGGATCCCCCTGACCACCAAGCAGGAACTGCGGACCTGCAAGCCCATCGAGTTGCGCGCCTCCAGCCGCGGCGAGGATGCCTATCTCCTGCGCACCTCGGGCTCCACCGGCATGCCGGTGACACTCTACAAGAGCCGGTCCTGTCTTGAATACTTCTCGGCATACGCCATGGCGCTCTATTGGAACTGGTGCAATGAACGGCCCTTCAACAACGTGATGTATATACTGGATCCGACTCCGCACAATATTGACCATGCCCTGGCGGAACTCCTCCGGGCCACCGTCATGGAGGAGCGGATCGTCTCGACGTTTGGCCATATCCGTTGGCTGACCCGCTGCCTCGACCGGTTCAAGCCAGACTACATCTCCTCTTATCCCGCCACCATGCGCAACCTGGCGATGCATCTGCTGGCGCTCAACGTGACTCATCCAGAGGTGAAACTCATTCACCTGACCTCGGAAATGCTGGACGGCACCACCAGGAAGGTGCTCGAATCGGCTTTCCCTCGCGCGCGGCTGGTGGAGACGTATACTACCACGGAAGCCGGCATGATAGGGGTTCAATGTGCTACTCACGGGGGATTCCACGTCCTGGATGAGGGGCTGATCGTCGAGATCCTGGATGATGACGACCAGCCCACCAGCGGTGCGGGACGCCTCGTCGTCACCGATCTCACCAACTGGGCGACACCGGTCATCCGTTACTCGGGATTGGGTGATCTGGCCGCCTGGGCGGTCGATGCCTGCTCCTGTGGCGCGCCGCAGCCGCGACTCGCCAGCCTCGAGGGCCGCATCGTGGAATCGGTGCGGCGGCCGGATGGTTCTCTCCTTTCGCCCTATGCGCTCACCAATGTTCTGGCCGCCATGCAGGGAATATTGGCCTATCAGATCCGACAACTGCGGCTGGATCGATTCGAGGTGATGGTGGTACGGGATGCGGAAGCGAAATCTGAAGATACGTTGCGGGTGGAACTCACCGATGGGTTGAAGAAGGTGCTGGGTGCGGTGACCTGCGAGGTGCGCTTCGTGGGCTCCATTCCGGTGCCGCCGGGAGTCCACAAGCAGCCGCTGGTGGTTTCCGAGGTACCGGCGCCATGAAAACGGATTTTGTCTGGTTGATGGAGGTTCTGGGGCGGAGCTACGGGCAACTGTTCCTGTGTGGGCGGATGATGCCGGGTCTCATCTTCTTTTTGGCGTTGTGCTGCATTTCTCCTGGTCATGCCCTGCTGAGTCTCCTGGGTTGTGCATGCTTGGTGCTGCCGGTGTTTTTCCGGTCACGGGGACAGGCTGCAGCCGCATCCGGTCTGCTGGGCGTGAACGGCGTTCTGTTGGGATTCAGTTGGCTCCTGCTGCCGGAAGTGAGTCCGTGGCTTAAAACGGCCGGGACGATGGCCGGGGCCGTGGTGCTCGTGGTGCTGCTGGCGCCCCTGGCGGAGATGATCGAGCGCCGTCGGATGCGCCTGTCGTTCTTTTCGTTGCCTTACGTGGCGGCGGTGTGGCTGCTGGTTGCCCTGGCGGTGTCCTTCGGGTGCTATGATCACGAGATGGGGCGCGGCTGGCGGGCCTATTATCAGGGCGACTACCGCGCCGCCGAAGCTGCTTTCCGCGCCGCCCGCATGAAAACCGGCCGCGGCGCCGCATACGCCGCCGATGGCCTCGCCTGGTCCCTGTTCAAGCAGGGAGACTATTCGTCGGCGCTCTTTATCTTCAAGGACGCTGCACACGGGCTGGACGGCTTCGCCGATCCACACGATGGAATGGGTTGGTCCCTGTTCAGGCTCGGTCGTTTCGCGGAAGCCGCCGAATGCTTTTCCATGGCTGTGGCCAGGGATCCATGGCTGGCCGATTCGTGGGACGGCCTGGGTTGGGTGAGGCATATCCAGGGCCGCCACCAGGAGGCGATCAAGTGTTTCCGGCGGGCTGTTCTGATCTGTCCGCTGCTGCCCGATACATACGACGGACTGGCCCGTTCGAAGGCGGCGACCGGCGATCGGAATGAAACGGCGGTGCGACTTCATGCATTGATGTCCAAGACAATGGCGCCGCGTCTGTGGTTCGTTACCTCGAGTCAGATCTTGGGCTGGTTGTTGTTCTTGGCGGGTGTATTCGTTCATTCGAGGCGCTCCGGAATCCTGCTTTGCGTCGGACTGGCTGGCTCTGTTCTCTTGACCAGCCTGCTTTCCGTCAAATCATCACACCACCTGGATGTCAACCTGTGGTACAACCTTGCCGCCTTGATCATTGCCCTCGGCGGCCACTACATTGTACCCGGTATTCGGAGCACCATCTGGACCATGGCTGGTGCCGCGGGTCTCGTTTTGGCTTGGCCCATTGCATCCGGCCTGGCAGAGACCGCCGGTCTGCCGCTGCTGGCACTGCCCTTCAACTTGGCGCTGATCACCATTATGCTGCTGCATGACCATATCCTGCCGTCGTCGACATCGCCGCCGGTGCCGCTGGCCGTCGCAGCCGGCACACCGCACGACGTTCGACTCTGGCGTGACAGGAACATATTCGTCTCGGACTGCTGGAAAAAAATCGCTTCCGCCCGCGCAACTCATTGACTTCGCCGCCGGCTCCATGATGGTGGGCGGATAGTTGGGGATCACTGGCCTGCTGCGCTCCCAACGGAGCCACGATTTTCTCAACATCCGCACGTTCTCTCTGGCAATCTGTGCACCAGGGGTTACTATCTTTACACGGCATCCTCTTCGCTTGCCGCCCCAACCCGTAGACTCGGCTTCCAGCCGCGTTCCCAATGATCATTGCAAAAAGATACGATCAGGCGCCACGGGCTTCATTGGCATGGCCACACAGTCAAGCTGCGCTCTGCATTTGTCGATCCTATGATCACCTCGACATTCCTCGAAGTTCATTACCACTGCAAACGACACCACGTGGTTTAATAAACAAGACCGGCACCGGGCACCTATTTCAATAGATCTCAACCAGTTGTGCCCTTAACCGATGACGAATGCTGATTTTCTATGGAATTATCCAGCTTTCTTTATTTTTACTCCACCATTCTTTACATTCTTGAACCGTTGAATCTGGGCTGGTTGATTTATCATTCAGGTAACTCAACATTCCAATTAAGTCTTTTTCGTCTTCGTTTAGCTTCTCTATTAGATTAGGAATAATAAAGATTCCCATCCTGACCATCTTTCCATAGTAGGTTTTTACCTTCTGTTCATCACCGTTTGCTCTACTTTCCCGCCAAATAGTATAATACTGGTCAAAAAGCTCATCGTCGCCTTGTCTTCTGTTCCTCCACCAATTAATATATTCAAGATCTATTCTGTGGGATGGATAGTTCATTTCTTCCTTCAGCCACCACTTTTTGGTTATTATTCGTATCGCATACCATAAAATCGGATCGTTATGCACATTTTCAAATAGGTATGGAATCGCCGGTCGACCCAAATCGATAATATCTTTATATTGATCTGTGGATATTCCCGACCCGGAAAGACCCGTAGCATCCCTAATGAAATCCTTCCAAATCTGATATTTTACATTAAAAGCATGTTTATAATCCTCATGCTTATCGTTATTCTTTGAAAAAACCATAACTCTCGCTGAAAAAGAGTAAATCAATACAGTGATGAGTGTTATCTGTAATCTTCTCACATTAACCTCCTGTTGATTATTTGTAAAACCACAGCTTCGCTCCATACTCCGACAGTTGTGTCGTACGATGCTCAATACATGCATCTTCTCCACATTTGCTTAGATACATTGTCCACTTTCCATCACCACATGAACAATGTGACCGACGAGCGGCGTGATATCCCGAGTAAAAAACCGCTTCCGCATCGGCAGGTCCTTCTGCAACGGGTTTCCAGCCTTTCATCTTCGCATAAAATTCATGAATGTCGCATCTGTCGCAAATGCCGTTTCTATTCGCATCAAACCAAGGTTCTCCTTCATCATACCACCCATTCCCATTTGTGTCAGTGTATTCTGAGTAACCATCGATATCCCACACATCATCGCCATCTCCAAACACTTCGTCGATGCCGATTATATTTGTTCCGGATATGCTACGTAGTTGAGTATACCAATGTAGTGTATCATCTATCGATCTTGCAATGCAGTTGTACCGGGCATCCGGCCAATGTCCAGTCGGTCCCGCGTCCACAATATTCCATTCACAGTGTTTTAAACTGCTATATTTACGAGAAAAAAACGCTTTCTCTGACTCATTCAGATTTGGAAAATAGACTCCCTCAGTCCTTGGCTGGTCCCCACAATTCGCAGCGATAAAAGTATACTTGACTGGAAGATTGCAAAGTTCTTCTGCAGCGGGATCCAGGCATGTCATCGTCAGATTAGAGCTTCCTGTAGTAACTCCCTCAACATACAGACTTTTCTTGATCAGGGACATAAAGTCGGAACGCTGCACGTCGTCTTCCAGATTCCAAATTCTGCATCCTTCTCCATCGAGAACAAGGTTAGCCTGCCCCTTCAATCGATTCCCCCATAATTTACAATTGTCGTTGCCGATAGAAAGTTTCATGCAGCCGGTATCCGGAACCAGATTTTCATTTGGTCCCTCTGAATCCGGGTCTAAATCAATTGTCAACATCATCAGATCATCTTCGCCTACAACCGGATCAATCACTTCAGCATAATCTCCTCCTGGGTGTTTCAGACTGGGCAGACTATTGTCACTATTGTTGTCGTTATCAAGATTAAAATGAATATACGCTCCGGGATTTTGTTCATGTTCTTGAGGTACAATCCCATCAAGGTCTCTGACGATT
>JAFGDC010000394.1 GCA_016932295.1 candidate division CSSED10-310 bacterium | reverse complement strand
CGAGAATGGGAGTGCCCAGCGCCGCGAGTTGCACCCGGATCTGGTGGCTGCGCCCGGTCAACAGGTGGACATGGAGGAGCGCGCAGGCGGCCTGCCGGGCCATCACCCGGTATTCCAGGACTGCCGGCCGCGCCTGGGGATGGCCGGAAGAAACCACCCGTGATATCCGCCGATGCCTGTCCTTGCAGAGGTGATGGTGCACGCGGCGGAAATCGGGCAGGTCGCCGCCTTCCGTCACCGCCGTGTATTCCTTCACCATGCTCCGTTCACGAATCATGGCGCTCAGCCGGCCGGCGGCCTTCGATGTCTTGGCCAGGACCATGATGCCGGCGACGGGCCGATCCAGACGGTGCACCAGCCCCAGGTAGGCGTTGCCTGGTTTGTGATACGTTTCGATCAACCATGTCTTGGCTGCATCGAGCAGGGAGAGATCGCCGCTGCTGTCGGACTGGGTGGGTATTCCCGCCGGCTTGTTGACGACCAGGAGATGATTGTCTTCGTAGACGACCGCCAGATCCATCATGCCTTCACTCTCGCATGCACCGGCATGGTCTCTCCATCCGGGTTCATCCACCTGGAGAAGCGCACACTTCGCCAGTGGATTCAGGGTGCGGTAGTATACTACCATGATGCGCGGGAGGAAGGCATGGGCGATATCAAAGCGACCGGATGGGATGGCTACGAACTGCTCGATTCGGGTGACGGCGGCAAACTGGAACGATTCGGCGCCTGGGTGATAAGCCGACCCGCGCCCCAGGCGATCTGGCGGCGCCGGCTGCCTGATGAGGTCTGGCGACAGGCGCATGCTCATTATACGCGGGAATCGTCCGGCGGCGGTTTTTGGACCATGAATGGTCTACCTGAATCCTGGGAGGTTCCCTGGGAGTCCTTCAGATTCATCCTCAAGCCCACCGGGTTCGGTCATCTCGGCATGTTTCCCGAACAGCAGCCGTTATGGCGCTGGGTGGCGCAGGTCATCCACGCCAATCAGCATCCGCTCGACCTGTTGAATCTTTTCGCCTACACCGGGACCATGACGCTCGCCGCCGCCCGGGCGGGGGCGCGCGTGTGCCATCTGGACGCGGCCCGCGGGGTCGTGGACTGGGGGAAAGAGAACGCCGCCCGTGTCGGCTGCGCCAGCCTGCCCATCCGCTGGATCGTCGACGATGCGCTCAAATTCATCCAGCGGGAGGCGCGCAGGAACAACCGCTACCAGGCGGTGATTCTCGATCCCCCATCCTTCGGGAGAGGTCCCAAGGGCCAGGTCTGGAAGTTGGAAAGAGACCTTCCGGTGCTGCTGGATGGTATCCTCGAATTGTTGAGTGCGCCGCGTTTCGTCCTCATATCCTGCCATACGCCCGGCGTGTCCCCGGTGGCGCTCGCCAATCTCCTTGATATGGTCAACACCTCTCATGCCGGCATGATCGAATACGGCGACATGCTGCAAACCGGCGCTGGCACGCTGCCGCTGAGCAACGGAGTGTACGCAGTCTGGCGGGCACCCGGAACCGTGCCGGTAGCATCGGCGAGCGGTTGACCGATGGACCGGGACGATCCGGTTCACTCCTGTCGGGCATGGAGTATCGCCAGGGCTGCCGGACCGCTCGTCTCGGTCATCGAATACGTCATCTCCGCCAATCTGGGTCTGTTCCTGTTCCCTGATTTCCTCCGCACCGCGTTCACTGGTGCCCGGAGTTGGTGCGGCCGCCGCGGTTCCTGTCCGCCTCCCCGGCCGCGATGACCTGTTCGATCGCCGCACGTTGGGGGTCATTTGGCACCAGTTGCAGATAGCGCCTGAAGCAGGCTGCCGCGGTTGCCGCATCCTGGTCCATGGTGTGCGCCAGGATGCCCAGATTCTTGAGCGCCTTGGCATAATTGGGATCCAGTTCGAGGATGCGGCGGTAGCGAGTCGCCGCCGACCGGTAACGTCCGTCGGCCTGCTCCATGGAGGCCAGCACGAAGGCGGCGGGTATAAACCGCGGGTTGCGGCTGAGCACCTCTGTCAGTTCCCGTTCGGCGCCAATTACATCACCCTGTGTGCGCAGCACGAGGGCCAGGTGATACCTCGACTCGATGAAATCCGGTGTGGTGGCCAGGACGGTCTCGAAAGCCTGCCGGGCGGCTGCATCGTTGCCCAGTTCCCAGTGCGCGCACCCCAGGTTATGACCGGCGATGGCGTTGCCTGGATCCATCCGCAGCGCGGTGGACAACGCATCGATGGAGGCTTCCCTGTGACCGGCGTGAAACAGGGCCGTACCCAGGCCTGAATAGCCTTTGTGACTGTGCGGATTGGCGTGGATCATGGCTCGATAGAAGCTGATTTCGTCATGCCACGCCGCGCTTCGGGTGTGATCGAGTCCGGCGAAACACAGGAGGATAACGAGGCCGGCGGCGAGGGCTGGGCGGCGCAGCCGGGGGAATGCCGCCAGGCGGGTTGTGGCGCAGCCGGCCAGGGCGCACAGGCCCATCGACGGCAGGTAGAGGTATCGTTCGGCGAATGGATTCGCCAGGGGATGGATGCCGATCACCGGCAGCAACGCCAGGTAAAACCAGAGCAAGCCGTGGCGGACCAGTGGCGGCATGTGCGCCAGCAGGGCCAGCGCAAGGGGCAGGAGTGCGGCGGTCAATGCCGGGGCATAGGTAAGGTCCAGGGGCTGGCTGTAGACGGGGAAATCGGGATCCACCGCGGTCCGGGCCGGGGCGACGAACAGTTCCAGGTATCTCGTCGCCAGTCGGGGTGCCGTCATCAGGCGGGTTGCGGCCGGCGGCGCAGTGACGGTCTTCCCGGCTGGCGGGCGCAGCAGGACGAACGCAATCACCAGGTAGCAGGCGGTGGCGGCGGTCAGGGCGAGCAATCCGGCCGCCGCGGTCCGCCGTCTGTAACGGGACAACGAGAAGAACACACGCGGCCGTCGGGCTGCAGCCTCGACCGGCTGGAGCAGTGGCATGGCGATGGCGGCGAGGAGCACCAGGGTGACGGCCATTTCCTTCGCCAGCATGGCGGCCAGACCCAGGGCCGCGGCGGGGAGAAGGCGGTTGGATGACAGGAAGAGCAGGGAGGCCAGCAGGAGCGATGCCGCCAGCAGGTCATCGCGGTAGGAGATGGTGGCCACTGTTTCGACGTGTGCCGGGTGGACGGCGAACAGGAGCGCGGCGGTCAGGGCCGGTAGCTTGCCGTGACCGAGCCGGTGCAGGTACAACAGGAGCAGGGTGCCGGTCAGGCAGTGCAGGAGCAGGTTGCCGGCGTGGTAGCCGGCGGGACGGAGTCCGAACAGGGCGTAATCGATGAAATGGGTGAGGGTGGTGAGGGGCCGGTAGGATTCCTCGCCTGATCTGGTGTAGTGGCCGATACCGGCGGGCGCGAAGTATTCTGGGGAAACGAGCAGCGGCAGATTGCGGAGGTCTCTGATCATGAGGTTGGCACGGATGACGTATTCGTCGTCCCAGACGAAGGTACCTCCGAGCACGCCGGAGAATGCCGCGGCGGCGACACAGGAGGTAAGGATGACGGCGTTCATGGGCCAGCGGTGAAGGGGCGACATGAATCCTCCGCGATTGGGAGTGACCGGGCTGGTGAGGATGAACTGGCTCGAGCGTTTTTATATTACAGGAACATCATGCGGGCGGCCAGGCGGTACTGCAACCCGCTCGTGGTATCAACCCGTAGAAGCGGCTTCCAGCCGCTTTCCCCTATACTCCCGCTCGTGCCACCAACCCGTAGAAGCGGCTTCCAGCCGCTTTCCCCATGCTGACTGCAAGAAGATACGATTACCGCAAGTGATCTCGATTGTTGTCCCAGTAACAAGAAGCGGCGCGGCGCCGCCAAACCAGGGCGCAACTTTCGTGGTACGACCCCATCAACGCTGGGGCCGGACGTCGAAGGGGTTGGAAGCGATGGTGGT
>JAFGDC010000393.1 GCA_016932295.1 candidate division CSSED10-310 bacterium | reverse complement strand
CTCTTCCATCAGCGCCTGATTCGGCCTGGTGGCGGTGAGCGCCCCGTTGAGATACAGGCTGAACTGGGATCCTCTTCTATACAGTTCGATACGAGCGTAGGGCGATTCACGGACAAGCAGTTGTTCCTCCTGTGAATGCCGGAGGGCGAGGGTGAGTTCCTCGAGCGGAGTGTGAATGGCCAGGACGATCGATCCAATGAGGAGAAACGCCGACCAGGCGATGGCGCGCGGGGAATGGAGGTTGACGAGGATGGTCATGGCCGCCCCGGCGCTCAGAACGATGAGGGCCATGGTGACGGCCGGCAGGTGCAGCATGAAACCGGCGCTGGCGGCGAGTCCTCCCATGGCGGCGCCCGTTCCTTCCAACCAGTATACGCGATTGGCGGCGTATCGTTCATGACCGTTGTCGCCTTGCTGCGCCGGCACGGCGCGGGAGGCCAGCACGAAGAGCAGTCCGGCAATGAGTCCCGGCGCTGCCATGACACTCATGATCATGAGGATCATCACGGTGATCCCGGGCAAGCAGCCGGCGGGGATGTTGAGGAGCCTTGGCGCGATTCGGCAGAAGAGCACCGCGGCCAGTCCCGTGACTCCTTGTAGAAGCAGCAGTTGGCAGAGCCGTGCGAGTTCTGTCTGGCGTCGGCGCCGGCGGATGATAAGACTGCCCGCGCCACTCCAGAAGAGCCAGCCACCCAATGCCATACCCATGGTTAGCTCTGTTCCCGTGAAGAGACACAAGAGTTCACGCACCAGCAGGGTTTGTTCAATCAGCCCTGTCGCTCCCAACAGGATGCAGCAGGCTGCGAACAACGGTACCCGGCGCCGGCGGTCAGGTGTCATGATTCCGCTCGTTCGCTTCTGTGCTCGATGCTGGCCAGGGACTGTCCCATTCAGTGCACTCTCCACTCTTGGAGGCTATGTCCCGGTACTCGGCATTCACTCGGCCTGTTGCCAGGTCGGAGTGGCGCGGATCATCGGCTGCCGATTCTCTTCAAGCATAGCGTACACCAGTGGGTTATGCAGCGTCCCGACTCTCTCGCTCCGATCGCGCGATTCGTTCCAAATCCCCGCGGACTATTTTTTTCACTGAAGAGATACTACAATTCCCGTTATTCCTGTCACCACAATGGTGGACAATGATGCTGTGCGCCGGCGGTCATGTCGTGTTGAATACACCATTCAGAAGCGGTTGTTGACCACCAAGTGAATACGGGCGGGGGATTTGGGTTCGTGTCGGAAGATGGACAGAGCATCTAGGATGACCTAGAGTACTTGCCCTGCACACAGGAGGTTGGCAGTGAAAAGAGCCTTGGCGGCGGTTGTGGTGGTTTGGATACTTCCGGTTGGAATCGTTTTCAGCGGCGTGTTCGATGAATTCGGCGCCGGCTCGGCGGTTATGGGAGGTGTGCCGGTCGCCGTCGACGAAGGTCCTGCATCGACCTATAACAATCCTGCCGGCCTCGCGGGCGTGGGCGACTCGGCGCTCGAATTCACCTGTATCGCCTCTTCCGCACACATCAGACTGCATGACCGGCCGGCGGAACATGACACCATCTCGGGAATGGCATTGCACTTCATGACCGGCGTGGGGTCCCGGCTGGGTTTGGGATGCTGTGTCTACGTCCCATCCGGATCTCTCGTGGAGACTTCGGTGAGAACCCCCGCCGAGCCCCGAATGGCGCTATTCAATGACCGCTTCGATGTGGTGCAGATGGCGGCAGGCATCGGTTTTCGGGTGAACGATCGCTGGCGGCTGGGTCTGGGGCTCCGTATGATCACCGGCCTGGAGCTGGACAATCCGGTCTACTTGTATATCTCCAACTACCAGGATCCGCTGGAGAACGACCCTGATTTTCACTACAGCACCATAGGCGGCACCTCGAAAGTCAAGGCGGAATACAGCCTGACGGCAGGAGTAAACTGGCAGCCGGCGCCTGCCGTCACCCTGGGACTCGCCTACCGGGACCGCCTGTCGGTTCCTTTGTCGATGCGTTCCACTTCAGCGGTCGAAATCGGCGGCATCTATTATCTGGATATTCCCATGAGGATCTGGGGGAACTTGTTTTTCGAACCACGACGGGTCTCCATGGGAGGGAACGTGGCTCTTGGCGGGAAATGTGGTGTGAACGGCGAGGTGAGTTGGGAAGAATGGTCGGATTATGCGGATCCTCGGTTGGAAGTGGAGGTGGAACCCATCGAATCCAATCCGCCGTTCTTCGAAGCATTTCCTCACGCCGCTTTTGAAGATATCTGGGGCTGGCGGCTGGGAGCATACTTTCGACCGGGTCGGGTATGGATGGTTTCCGCCGGCTTGCGCTCCGCTCCTTCACCAGCGCCCACGCAATCAGGTGCCACCAACCTGGTGGATTGTGACCGGTGGATACTGTCCGCCGGCGCCGCTCTTCAACTGTCGGCGCCGGCCTGGTTGGCGGTGGATGGACTGACGATAACAACCTTTGGTCAGTTTCATGATCTCACCACCACGAGGGTGGGGAAGGATGATCCGGAACTGCACGGAGAATCCTACTCCGCTTCCGGTTCGTTCTGCCTGGTTGGGATGGGTATTCTGATTTCTTTCTAGGTTCCTTCTGGAAACGACCCGTTTTCCGTTTTGTTGCTTCAGCCCGTGGCTCCGGTTGGGTGGGGTATGGGAATGTCAATCCTCACAACCCATTGATTTCATTGTGTATAAAGTTCCCTTTTAAAAATGGATGGTGCCGCGCCAACGTGATGTGATCCCGCCATCAGAACGATGGTTCCTGGAAGATGTCTTTCCAGACGGCCTGGTTCACCGATGCCGAATTACCACACTGCTGCATCCTGGAGCGGACTTGGCCTGCAACCGGGCGTGCCGTTCATCGATGAAATTTCCATACCCCTATTGACAATTCGTGGGGTTTTAGCTATCAAGAATGCGGATTATCCAGGTCAGAGAGCCTCCCGAAGAACGAACTATACCATAAGCATTTCGACGGTTGGGGTGGAGACATGCTCCGGCACTGATCCTTTCTCCCCCTGGTTGGAAACGCGAATCCGTAAAGGAACGATTCATGGCGAAACCGGACCGGAACAGAGCAGCCGCTGAACTTTTCACTGATCCTTCCCGACCGATGACCTACGGCTGGCTGGAAAAAGTTATGTCGACGCAGAATACCGGCGGCGACGGCAAGCGGAAGAAGAGCGGCAAGAAGAAGAACAAGCGTCCTTTTCAGGGCAGGTAACCGATCCCTGTTCCGGTGGATCGACCGCTGGTGAATGGTCCTGACCGGCGGATGAGTCCTGGTGATGAATGGATCGGAATACTGCGGCAGACCGGTCTCTGCTGCTGCTCACACCTCTTCCGCGTACACCTGCCCGTTGCCGACGCCACGGATGATCACCCGCGTCAGCCTGCGCCGGACCGTTCGGCACTTCTCCATGGTGATCTCCAGGTAATTTTCAGTCAACCCACGGTACAGGTCTGTGGAGTGGTTTGTGGAGTGGTTTGTGGAGTGGTTCGATGGGCCGCCATCGAGGATCACGGCTTCATGTTGTGTATCTACCTGTGACCGAATGTAGTCTTGTCTTTTCCGCATTCCCTCGGCGCGCAGCTTGCCGGCGCGGAGTTTTACTGTTCCGGGGGGGACGTGTTCCGGGAGGCGCGCCGCGGGGGTCATGGGCCGCGGCGAGTAGGAGAAGACATGAACGTACGTGAAGGGCAGCGCCTGGACTACCCTGAGAGAATCAGCAAAATCCTCGTTCGTCTCACCGGGGAAACCCACCATCACATCGGTGCCGATGGCGGCGGTTGGCAGTGAGGACTGGATTTGCTCCATTCGCGCGATATACTCGCCGGGGTTGTAGGGGCGTTGCATGAGGCGGAGTATGCGTTCGCTGCCGCTCTGCAGGGGAATATGGAGATGCGGGCAGATACGAGGTTCGGTGGCCATGAGTTCCAGTAGTTCCGGAGTGAGTTCGTTGATTTCCAGCGAACTGAGTCTGAACCGGATGGTGGTCGTTGCGGCCAGCGCACGGTGAAGCAGGGTTGCGAGTGAGGTGCGGGAAGCCAGGTCATGACCATAGCGTCCCAGGTGGACACCGGTGAAGAGCACCTCGCCGAAGAAGCGTTCCTCCATCGTCTGCAGGGCGGCGAGGATGCTTTCCTCCGATCGTGATCGTTGGCGGCCACGGGCGCGTGGGATGATGCAGTAGGTGCATGCCGAATCGCAGCCATCCTGTATCTTGAGAAAGGCTCTGCCGCGATTGGAAGCGGCCGTTGGCGGAGGCGGCCAATAATTCGTCGCGGGGGCAATGGATGCCGGCGGCGCCGGCAGACCGAACTCAGACATGATGCGCACTGCTTCAGTTTTTTCATGGCGAAGCACCAATCGCATCACACCGGGCAAGTCGCGCGCCTGTCCGGGATCGGCATCGGCCAGGCAGCCGGCGATGAACACAGGGGCTGTGGGAGCGAGCCGGTGAAATCTGGCGATCAGCCTGCGGACGTCCCGATCGGCCCGGTGAGTTACGGTACAGGAATTGATGAGCAACGCATCGGCCGGTTGGTCGGGCGGCACCGGCTCAATACCGGCGGCGAGCAGTTCGGTGGTCCATCCCTCAGTCTCGCTTTGGTTTACCTTGCAGCCGACGGTGGCCACCGCCACTCGAGGCCGGGAAGATATCGACCTCCCGTTATCCTTCTCACCCATGCGTGAACCGTTCGAATCGTCGCCCTGCCACATAACCGCTCGATCAGATCCCATTCAGCCGGGGAGTGCTCGTCATCACCTACGCCTGTTCACCAGGTAGCTGCTGGTTGGTGACTTTTTGAGGAACTGCTTGACTTCATTGGCTTCTTCGGCCAGTTCCGCCAGCTTGCTGTAAGTTCTTCCGAAGGTGCCGGCCAGGCCGACTGAAATGGTCATGATTGGGAAAAACTCGATGGAACCCTGACGGTTGATGGCCTGAATGTACCCTCGCTTCAGATCCTCTTCGTTATACATTGACGGGATGAATTCGTCGAAATCCTTGATGAGTCCCTCACAGATCTCCCGGACCTTCTGGTCGCGGCAGAGGAAGATGAAGTCGTCTCCGCCGAGATGTGCGAGGCAGTTGACCGGATCGCTGCTGACGATGTGTGTTCGTAACATATCGGCAAGATGCTGAATGACACGATCACCGGCTTCAAATCCGTACCTGTCGTTGTAGGCTTTGAAATTGTCGATGTCGCAGATGCCGAGGATGAAATCTTCACCTCTGGCCAGCCTCTCCCTGACCTGGTGGTAGAGGAAATTTATCCCCGGAATCCGAGTCAACGGATTGGCGGTGATTTCGCGACTGGTACGTCGCAGGTTCGCCCTGAGCCTGGCGAGCAGTTCCGCCGGTCTGAAGGGTTTAGTGATATAGTCATCGGCGCCGGCTTCGAAAGCCTTTACTATGTCATTGGTGGATTCGCGATGGGAGATGATGATGACGGGCGTGGCGGTGGTTTCGTAGTTTGCCTTGATGATTCGACAGGTCTTGATTCCATCCATGTATGGCATGATCAGATCAAGCAGTATCAGATCCGGCTTGTGAAGCGGAATCCGCTCCAGCGCCTCGGCGCCGTTGGTGGCCGTGACGACTTGGTAATCGTGCCGCATGAGGAGTACCTTGAGCAGGTGCAGGTCGTCCTCGTTGTCATCCACGATCAGCACCAGGTCATCCGGATCCGGCTCTTCCTCGACTCTCGAGCGGTACACTTGAAGCTCTTCATGATTGCCGTGACTCATGGCTTCACCTGACGTCATCATTGCGTTACCTGTGGTCTTCACTATAATGTCGAAGACAGTATAACTGACCGTGGCATAATAAAAAAGGATTGCCGACCATGAATTTCAGCGCCAGGAATCTGAAGAGTCTTCTGCAGATTGCCATCCTGGTGCTGGCTGTTTTACCCCTGCCTCGCGTGGTGAAGATGTACTCGGCGGCTCGGCTGGCGGCGAGAGGACAATCCTTTCTGGAAGTCGGCAATCCCGCCCGTGCCATCGATGACCTGCAGCGGGCTGTCGGATTGCGGCCCTCCGAGGGTGAATATCGCTTCCTCCTCGGCAAGGCGTTGGGACTCGGCGGGTTGCCGGATCGCGGCATTGTCGAGCTGGAGGCGGCGACCGGTTATTACAACAGCTTTCTCCTGTATGAAGTGCTCGGGCAGTTGTATCTCGGAACGGGCCAGATCGATCGCGCGCTTGCCGCCTTGACCCGCGGCCTCTGTTTTGCCCGCGACAACAGGGAACTTCTCTTGATGCAGGGACAGGCGTTGCTGTCCCTGGCGGTCGATCTGTTCAATGCGGCGCCGTCTATACCCGAGTGCCCCGAGGAACAGTTGATACCCTTGGGGGAAATGTTCCTCTGTGAACGGGACCTTTCGCAGGCCGAGTCATACCTGGCGGGGATCACTCCCGGTATAGATCAGCACCTGGATGGCAACAGGTATTGCCTGGCGGGAGCGATCAGGTTGCTGAGGGGGGATGCCGCGGATGCCCTGGTGCACATTTCCACCGGCCTGGCGGCGGATCCGTTCAACCGGCTGGGTCTGCTCTGGGGCGGCCGCGCCCTGGTCCATCTGCGCCACTGGAATGCGGCGCTGCGCCTCTATGAGTGCCTCCTGTACTCCACCGACGTACTGGCGGAGGATGCCCTTGGGTATCTCCTGGAGGAACTGAAAATGATGCTCCCCGAGCTGGCGGATGAAGCGTTGCGCCGGTACTGCAGCCAACTGCTGGTGGAAACGGCGTTGAAAGCCGGTGTGACGGCCGGCGTGGTGGATTCCGGCGCTGCCACCGTAATGGATCTGTATCTCGCCGGCCGGTTGGCGGCGGCGCGCGGTGATAGTGTCGGCGCTACCGCCCTGTACCGTGCTGCCCTGGCCAGGCAACCAGATTTTATCCCGGCGGAGGCGGCGCAATGGCAGTCCGGCGACCGCGCCGTCACCCGTCGTGTGACGCGAACTCTCGATCTGCCCGTGGCAGTGGCTCCGGCGATAGTGCCGCCGGTGGGCAGTCCTGCGCCATGACCGCCTCCGAACGACTCGGCCGGATGTTCGAAATGCTGGCTGTCGCGTTGGTGCTGCTCCTAGCGGTGGTGGATCCTCTGCTGTTCGATGACAAGACGCTGCGGCCCTTCAGGGAGCCCAAGGAGTGGTTCGCCTTGTTGGCCATGCTGCCCATCTGCGGCCTGTGGATCAGCGCTCGCCTTGGGGGCGCCGCCGCGCTGTATGAGCGCCGCCTGGAAGTAACCGCGGCGCTCCTGTTCTTGACCTGGAACATCCTCAGCCTGGCCTATGGAACCCATCCCGCCCTGGGATGGTTCCCCCTGGTCCAGCTCACGCTTCACCTGTGCTTCGGATTCGCCGTCGCCGGTTTGTTCAGCACACGCCCCAGGGTCCTGTTGCTCATGCCGTTCGTCCTGGTTCCTGGCGCTCTTTCCGCCGCGTACAGCATTTTCCAATATTATGGACTGGACCCCCTGTTCAATCCCGTGAAGAGCCATTACACCGGTCGCTGGCTGGCGGCCGGCTTCATCGGCCAACCCACTCTGTTCGGTGCCTATCTGGGGATGCTCATCCCTCTCACCGCAGGGCTCATCTTCGCCGCTAAGAAATTTCTCCCCCGCCTCCTGCTGGCTCTGACCGGAGTGCTGCTGGCGCTGGCACTCCTCTGTACCCATACTCGGGCCGTGATGCTCGGCATCGCCGTCACCG
>JAFGDC010000392.1 GCA_016932295.1 candidate division CSSED10-310 bacterium | reverse complement strand
GTCGGGCAACCGCTCCTCACTATTGATTCACCTCAGGCTTATATCGAAATTAAATGGGCAATGTGCAGGTACTTGTTTTTCACTCTGGGTTGATTATACTGGCATTGCTAGGTTATTTGAGCCGCTTCGGGAATGATCCCGTCGGCTGGAAGAAGAGTGCTCAATGGGGAGGGATAATAGAATGCGTAGAAGTCTGTATGTATGGTTGGTGGTCGTGGTGCTGGCGGCGGTCGGGACCATGGCGGAATCGGTTATTGTGCAAGTGAATCCGCCAGCGCCGCTCGTGGTCGGGAAAGATGGCGTCGATGCCATCTCCATCGATGGTTTCGGCCGGCTGCGGGAGGCCGGCGCGCCCAATCTGCCGGCCAGGATCATGGCCATTGCGCTTCCACCGGGCGCGATGCCGGGTGAGGTGATCATTCACGAGGGTGAGCCGGTTGCGCTGGCCGGTACCTACGAGGTGGAACCGGCGCCAGTGCACAGGGTCATCAGCGGCGAAAAGCAGGAATTGTATGAAGCCGCCCTGGCTGACTATGAAGCGGTGCGGGCGATGGTGTTCGGCGGCGATGAATGGTATCCAGGCGAATTGGGTCGTTTCGTGCGGCGTGCCTGGTTCAGGAAATACGACATGGTGGATGTCCTGGTCTGCCCCCTCCGCTATCATCCGGCCAGCGGCGCCCTTCTCTACTACCCCGATCTGGCGGTCGAGGTT
This sequence comes from candidate division CSSED10-310 bacterium, assembly GCA_016932295.1. The sequence continues at coordinate 12,376 of JAFGDC010000392.1, read as the reverse complement.
CGATATGAGGTTGGTGCGCCCCGAGACTATCGTTTACTGACGGATAATCAGCCGAAGCTGGAAAAGGAAGCAAGCGCTTTCATCAGCAACTACGGAGAAGCTCAGCAGTGGTATCCCGCCACGCGAGGTGGCCGCAGCCTGCACGACTTCGTCATCGTGACCACCCCAGCCCTCGAGTCCGCGGTCACCGATTTGGTCAACTGGGAGACCTCCAAGGGGCGCACGGCCTGGGTTGTCACCACGACCTGGGTCGACTCCAATTACAGCGGCGACGATCTCGCCGAGAAAATCCGCAACTTCCTGCGTGATAAATATCCGACTTCGGAATGGGGAATCGAGGATGTGTTGTTGGCCGGCGGTTATTCCGATGTGCCAATGCGTCAAGTCTGGCAGGATGTCGGATACGGAAAACCCAGGACGGATCTGTATTATGCGGAATTGTCACTGCCGGACACTCAATCCTGGGACAGCAACAACAACGGTCGCTACTGCGAGAGCAGCGACAGTGTGGACCTTTATTCCGAGATCAAGGTGGGTCGCATCCCCTGGAGCGACTTCACTACCGTCCAGAGCATTTGCCAGAAATCAGTGGCATATGAAAACAACGATGATCCCTCCTTCAAGAAGAACATGCTGCTGCTGGGAGCATTCTTCTGGGCGGACACGGACAACGCGGTGATGATGGAGGCCAAGGTCAATCAATCCTGGATGTCTGACTGGAGCATCACCAGGCTGTACGAGCAAACCTCCGGGTACTGGTCCACCTATCCTTGCGATCAGTCCTTGACGCGCGCCCATGCGGTCGCCACCTGGTCAGGCGGAACCTATGCGTTCGTCAACTGGGCCGGCCACGGTTCCTACCGATCCGCCCATATCGCCGGCAACGGCGCTCCTGCCTTCATAGACTCCGATGATTGCGCAAGTCTCAACGACAATTATCCAGCCATCATATTCGCCGATGCCTGCAGCAATTCCGACACCGATTACACAAACATCGGCGCCAAGATGTTGCAGCGAGGCGGAGTGGGATTCGTCGGATCGACCCAGGTGGCGCTTGGCTGTCCCGGCTGGGATCATCCCAATGACGGTTCGAGCCAGTCATTGGATTATTATTTCACCACCGGGTGCACTTCCGGCGATCACAGCCAGGGCGCGGCGTTTCAGAACGCGATGCGTCAGATGTATCAGAGCAACTTGTGGGACGAGGTCAAGTACGAGATGTGTGAATGGAGCCTGTGGGGTAATCCCGATCTGGGCATGGAATCAGCCCTGTCCGGTGATGGGGTGATCACCCTGGATAGACAGACCTATGCCCCCGGCATCGATCTCATGGTGAGTGTCCGGGACACCGACCTGAACGAAAATCCAACGATGCCGGACGTCGGCACCGTCACCATCACGACCTTCCTGGGTGACCAGGAGACGGTGACCATCACCGAAACGGGATTCTCCACGTCGCTTCTGGAGGGACAGATCGCGGTGGTTGCGGGTGCGCCGGTGCCAGGCAACGGCCAGATCGAAGTGGTGCACAACGGCATTATCGTCGCTCATTACATCGACGAGAATGACGGCCATGGCGGGACGAACGTCGAGAAGACCGCTTCGGCCGGCGTCGATGCCCAGGCTCCTTCGATTTCCGCCGTGCAGGTGACCGCGGTGACGCCTGAAAGCATGACTGTCCAGTGGACCACCAACGAACCGGCGGACAGCAGGATTACCTATGGGGAGGGTGTCCCGGTCACCCCGGTGAATGACGCCAACCTTACGCTCAACCATGGTATCACCATCACCGGCCTCGAAAATTGTACAACCTACGTTTTCTACGTGGAGTCCTGCGATGCGGCTGGAAACCTGGCCATGGACAATAACGGCGGCCTGAATTACAGCGCGGTGACCCTGGAGCGCGTGTCGCTGCTCATGGCGAACATGAACACCAATCCCAACTGGACTGTTTCCGGCGGGCAATGGGCATGGGGACAGCCCACCGGCAATGGTGGCACGTACGGCAATCCGGATCCCACCTCTGGTTTCACCGGCAACAATGTGTACGGCTACAATCTCAACGGCGATTATGTCAATGACATGCCCGAGTATTCATTGACCACCGCCGCCATAGATTGTTCCAATGCCGAGGGTACGATACTGAGCTTCTGGGTATGGCTCGGTGTGGAGCGCAACCTGTATGATCACGCGTATGTCCGCATCTCAACTAACGGCACCACCTGGCAGGAATTATGGCAGAATGGTTCCACCAGCCTGGAAGGCGGCGGTTGGGAATACTGGGAGTTCGATATCTCGAGCTATGCCGATGGACATGACACGGTGTACATCAGGTGGGTGATGGGTGCGACGGATCAGGGCTGGGTGTATTGCGGGTGGAACATCGATGACGTGGTCGTCTCTTACATCGGTGACTGTGAACCCCCAGCCACCCCAACTCCGTTGCCGCCCACCGCCACTCCTACAGTCACTCCCCCAATTACTCCCACGCCACCGCCGGTGACACCGACGCATCCTTTCGCCACGTTCACGCCGCCACCGTTCACACCCACTCCTCGACCAAGCACCACGCCGGGACTGGATACGCCCACCCCCGTGGTGACTCCACAGCCGGGCAGTCTCTCCATAGATCTTGCATTGAATCGCGACATGTTCCATACAGGTGAGCCATTCCTGCTGAGCTGCACGACTGAGAACACCGGGGAGTCACTCACCGTCGAAGAGTATATCCTGCTGGATGTGTTTGGCGCGTACTTCTTCTGGGAATCCTGGTCACCATCGCTGGACTATCGCATGACCCATGTCATGTCCGGCAGTTCCACCACGGAGACCATCCTCAGCTTCGTCTGGCCTGCTGGCGCCGGTTCTTCACGTGGTGTCAGGTTCTGGGGTGCGTTCCTCTACCCGGGCACTGCCGATCTGGCCAGCAACCTCTGCACGGTGAGTTTCGGCTGGGAATAGACTGTCGATCCGTCACGCGGCGCCCTTGGTGGCGCCGCTTTTTTGTCTTCCGTGCATGATCACCGGATACTGTGCGGTGATCGGATTGGCCGGTGCGAAGATAGGCGGGACGGCTCAGAAAAAATCCCTCAGGAAATTGCTGCATCCGGGCAACATCCGCGCCAGCAGATCCCTGGAGGCATGTGTGGCGGTCACCAGGTCTTGATCCGCGAGTTGATGAATGGTGCGGAAGCCCGTGTACAGTTGTGTCAGGTGACCGATGGATGTTTCCAGGTCGGCGCCCTCGCCGGTGTCTGGTACCAGCCTGGTTTCACCCGCGCGATTCTCCAGTCTGAAGAGGCCGTTGTTCCAGGGGCAATCGGGATCGTTCACCCGCAGTCGCAACGAGAAATCCGAGATTGGATATGTGATCCCGGTCAATGCCGCCTGAAGATCAACGATGCGGGCCATGGAGTTGACCCTGGTGAAGCGCATGGTGACCTTCGGTTCCCTGAGCAGATCAATGACCGGTTCGCCTGACGGGCGGCTGAAAGCAACGAATTTCCGCTGGTCCCGGTGACCCCAGATGAAAGCGAACAGGGCCCGCCGCGTGGGTTCGTCCAACCACACTATTTCCGGGCAGAACAGGGTCTGGTGGATGTGTTTCATGTGCCCTTTGGCGTGCGGGGGGAGATTTTCGAGAAACTTCAGCAACACATACCCACGCGGTTGTCCGTGCTGATCGAGACAGATGAACTTGAATGTTTTCTTATCCAGTTCTCCCCAGTGACGGGCTTCCCTGAGTACCATGTAGTTGTTGCGGTGCAGTGATTCAAGGTACAAACGCTTGATATCATCAGTGATCCCGTACACTTCGGTGAAGGTTCTGTCGTTATTCGGCCGTGCCAGGATGTCCTCGATCGGAATCTGGTAGAAAACGGCTTCATCAGCGAGTTTGTAACCGAATTTTTCCCAGTATGAATACTTGAAAGGATAGAGGACTGACAGGGGAACGGATGCTCGATGCAGGTCGCCGAGCATCGCTTCCATGAGCTGGCGGATGGCGCCGCGGTTCCGGCACTCGGGCCTGGTGGCAACGGAGGAGACGCCACCCATGGCGAGATCGGCGCCGCGCAGTCGCAGGCGGAACCTCAGGCATATGGCGCCGGAGATCATGGTCTCATGTTCATAGGCGCCGTAAAGCCAGTCACCGGGAATGTCTTCGTCAAGACAATTGATGTGTTGATAATCGTTGCGTTGAGGAGTGAAGGCGTAACGTCTCAATCTGGCGTACGCCGTCCTGTCCTCAATGGTCATATGCTTGACTTCCATATCCTCTCCTTACGGGCATTCTCTGTTTCAACCGGGCATTGTATCTCATATCACGAATCAAGCCATCGGCACAGAAAAACGGGCGGTCCGCCGACCGCCCGTGACTGTTCTTCCGCTTACTCGCCGTCCACCGCGCCGTGATCTGATGGTTCTTCATCCGTCATTGAGTTACCGAGGATTTCCGGAAGATTCAATCCGGCCATCCTGGCGAGTTCATGGATGGGGGGCAGCGCGTTGACCATGCCGGAGAGGAATTTTGCTGTTGAGGGTGTGCCATCGCCGTTCATGGAGTCCCAGACAACCACCTTGTCGATTTTGAGTTGAGAGATGGCTTTGACCTGTTCCTGGATGATTTCTGGGAGCTGTTCGGTGATCATGAGCAGGGCCGCATCCTGCGGTCGACCGCCGCATGATGCCACCAACTGGCGGATACCTTCGGCTTTTTTGGCAAGAACTTCCAAACTGCCTTGTGCTTCGGCCTGCATCCTGGCCAACAACCCATCCGCTTCACCTTTGGCGAGGATTCTTCTCTGCTGGGCTTCGGCTTCCGCATTGATGGTGATGCGTGCCGCTTCGCCCTCCGCCTCGATGGTTTTGCGCTCCTTGGTGGCCTGCGCCTCCACCATGATCCTTTCCTTTTCTATTTCCGCCGAGGTGATCACGTTGGCGTACTTGGTGGCCTTTTCCCGCTCGGCCCGGGACGATTCCGCCTTCTTCTCGGCATGGTAACTCTCTTCCAGCGCTTTGGCAGTGGCGACTTTCTCCGCCGCCTCACCGATCCGTTGGCTTTCCGCCTCCTTGCTGCGTCGTTCCGCTAACGATTGGGCGATGGACACGGCAGCGGAATTCTCTCCTTCCACGGCAGCGGCATTTGCCTTGGCGGTCCGGATGCGCTGGTCGCGGAAGGCCTCGGCGCTGCCCACTTCACCATCGCGATCAGCCTCCGCCACCTTGCGCTTGGCTTCGTTGACCGCCTTGGCCGCGGCTTCCCGTCCCAGGGCTTCGATGTAACCGCTCTCGTCCTTGATGTCGGTGATATTGACGTTGATCAGCGACAGGCCTATCTTGCGCAACTCCGTTCCCACCTCGCGCGCCACATTGGAAAGGAAGGTGTCGCGGTCGGCGTTGATCTCCTCAATGGTCATCGTGGCGATGACGAGACGGAGCTGGCCATAGATGATGTCACGGGCAAGATCGATGATGCGCTGCGCCGGCAAGCCGAGCAACCGCTCCGCGGCGTTGTCCATGATCCCTTCCTCATTGGAGATGCCAACCGTGAACGAGGCTGGCACGTCAATGCGGATGTTTTGTTTGGAGAGTGCCTTTTTCAGGTCGATCTCGATCGTCATGGGGGTCAGGTCGAGGTATTCATATGCCTGAAACAGCGGCCAGACAAACGATGCGCCGCCATGGCTGCAACGGGCCGATCGATTGCTGCCCACCTTACCGTAGATGACCAGGATTTTATCCGAAGGGCATCGTTGATACCTGGACAGCACGAACACCACCAGGCCGAACAGCATCAGCGCGATAATGATCAATGCAATGAACGTGATAGGCATGTCCTCTCCTCCTCTGGTAAGTTACTCAAGGGTCACCACTGCCGTGGATCGATCTCTGTCGATGGCAACCACGATGACCTTGGCGCCGGTGGGGATGCGCGCATCATCATAGGTCAGGGCATCGATTTCGCGCAGGCGACCCTGCATGATGAGCTGTATTCGGCCTGTTCCGTCGGCCTTTGCCGGAATGGGGATGTACACGGCGGCGGTTTGCCCGACCGCGCTCTGTAAGTGTACTGTACCGCTTTCCGAAAGCCTGGAGACGGAGTGCAGGATGTACGCCACCAGTGACATGAGGCCGAATCCCACCACGCCGCCGGCGGCGACGGCCGGCAACTCCGCCAGCCCCAACTCCATGAAACTCAATGAAGACCACGAAAATCCCACCAGCAACGCGATGACTGAACGCACTGACAGCATCTTGAAGCCGGCCACCGCCTGTTGATAACTTTCGGCGTGACTCGGCGCCGACTGATCCACGTGAACCAGTCCACCATGTCCGGCCGCTGTTTCCTCCGCCAGCTCATGACTACCGCCCCCCATGTCGTGATCCGTGGCGATGGTCATCTCGTGATCAGCCCCATCACTCAATTCGAAGTGCCCCATCTCGTGCGCTGTTTCAAGTTCGAGATGCACATCAGGCATGTCACCGCCATGTTCCAGGGCATGGCTGAAATCGTGCTCGTGACCACCCAGTCCGAGCAGGGTCATGGCAAGTTGTGCCAGCATGAAGGTCGTGCTGGGAACGGCGATGTAAAAAAGCACATGCTGAATTGTACTCAATGAAGCCCACCACGCACCCATCATGACCCATCCTCCTCGGTACCCAGATTATGAGGCAAGACGAGAAGGTTGGGAAGAGCGCGGCGCGCTCCGGTCACGATCGGCCCGGCGCGTGTTCCGGGCAGTGCTCCTGTTGTTTCGTACGGTCGGTTCATCATGGCTCCGTGCTATACTAAGGATTCGCCCCATAAATGTGACACATCGATCTTGAAACTGTGGTCGGCGGTTCCGGGCACCGGGTATCGAGCCCGATCATTTCACCGTCCCCGGGCGCTGCCAAGCATCAGCGTTACAACCATCGCTATCGGGATTCATCTGGACATCAATCACTTCGCCCACCGGCCTGCCGGCAGCCCGGCGCATCTCTGCGCGCTCCTTTGCTGACGAGACATGATAGGACTGTTACTATTCGTATGCATGGGTCGTGCAATCAGATCCCGGAAATGGGGGGGATGCATCATGTACGGCATGGCGAAGGATGACGCGAGTCGATTCGGAGGTGCCATGAAACGATGGATGTCATTGATCACGATAGTGATGTCTCTTGCACCGGATGGAACATTCGCGGCCGGAGAGCAGCAACCCTTCGATTGGTCGGTACCGGCGGTGAATATACCGCAGGCGGACGGATATACTGGTTGGATCAACCTGGTGAGGGTTACGGGCGGCCTGCGGGCGGATGCCGTTGTGGGAACGTGGAAGGTGCCGGGGGGAGATGGTTCCTGTTCGACCTATCGGTTGAGTGACGCCTGGTTGAATCTCTGGATCTGCGAGAAGCAATGGATTTCCGGGAAGCTGGCCTTTCAATATGAGGAGGGTGTTGATCGTTTCGGCGACGAACCGCCGCCGCCCGGGTTCGGGGTGGATGAGGCATTTGTGCTTGTCAGCGATCTGCTTGGTTCCAGGTTCTCCCTGGCCGCGGGATACTTGTTGGCGCCTTTTGGGATTTATCACGACCGCTGGCGTTTCGATTCATCCTTCGTGAGTGAGCCCATTACCTCGCATCTCGCGGAAAGTCATTGCCGCGCCGCCACGGTGCACGTCGATGCCGGGCGCTTCGGCGGGGCGGTGTGCGCCTTCAATGGGACCAGTGATGAGGGCAAGGATACTGACTACATAGACAGCCTGGTGATGAATGCCTGGTACCTGAATGGATCATTTTTCGGAGGAATGTCCTGGCTTTCCGATCTTGCCGAGACCGATCTCGCGCTACTGGGGTTGAACGATCCGGCGACTGCCGATGAGGGTGCCAATCCGCGCGGCGTGCATTTCTTCGCGGCGCTCGATAAGCCCTTCTACTTCGGTCACGTGGAAGGAGTCGGTGCGTTGACGGCCTTTTCTGACGACGTCCTCGATCTGGATGGTGACGGCCATGGCGATCAACCGCTGGCACTAAACGTGGAGTTGGGGTATCGTCCCGAGAACAACATACAGTTCGTGGGGCGTTATGAGTATGCCAATGATGCGCCTGCGGCGCCGCGTCACCGGTACGGCCTGGTCACCAGGCTGTACTACAGCGGCACGTCGAGCGTGGCGATTGAATATTTGCATGCGGATTTGAATCCTGGTCGAGAAGACACCTATTCCTTTCAGGTGGGCCTGGTCTTCTGATGAGGTGTGGCTGGCCGGCGCATCGGAGAAGGCCGGTTCGGGCGCCCGGCGGTGCCGCAGGTGAAGATCGAATGTGTTCGAACCCGGGTTCCGGTGACCCGCCGGACCGATCCACCGGCCATGGGGCTGGCAAGGCGCACTGATTTATTGCTGTCAGACCTGAGAATGTTCAATTCTTGAACATTGACATACATTTTGCATCATCTATCATGCATCATCTATCATAATGGGTTCGGCAGGGGAGGTGCCATTCTGGAAACGCAAGAGATAAAGGAACTGATCAAGGAAGTTCTGTCAGGAAGCCGTCGGGAGATGCGGCGCCTGCAGCAGACCGGCAAGGTATTGGCGGCGTTGAATAAGGCGCTGGAGCAACCGGTGGATGAGGCGTTCGAGCTGGCGGCCCAGGTCGCGATCCTCGACGACCTGGTCGCGGCGGCGGGGGGGGAGAGTGGGCGGCAGGTGGCGGCGGCCCTGCATGAGCGGCTGCCCGAATGGAAGCGGGAACGGACCATGCGTTTCGCCCGGGCACTGGTCGATGCGTTTCATGCCGCCGGGCGGGAGGTTACGGTCCGGGGAGCGGAATACCTGGTTGCCGGAATGGTGCTTCGGGTTGACCTGGGAGCCAACCGGGCGGTGCTCGAGTATGCCCGTGAGACTGTTCGAGACAAGATCCCGTTGAGACCCGCTGCGATCGTCAAGGCGGTGGAATCGGCGCATCGGGAGCTGACTGGCAAATCGATGGATGCGGGGGCGTTCATCAAACTCCTGTTCGAGGCGTATCGGAGGGTGCTCAAGTTCGCCAATGATGCTCCCGGTGAGCGTGCCAATGTCATCGATGTGCTCGCGGAATTGGCCTTTGTGCTGCAGCGTGATACGTTTCGCCGTGATCCCCGGCGGGAGCTGTTTCAGTCTTACAGCCGCGCCCGGTTCTCTCATGATCTCAACCGGTTGCGGGTGGAGGGCGTGTTGGAGCACGCCTCGTACCGGCTGAACATCGGAACCGCCACCATCGATTTCGCCGAAGATCGGCGGCGGGCGCTCTACCTGACGGACGGTCGCGGCGGGGGTAATTACATCATGTATCTCAGTTTCAAACCGAGCAGTTTGTGAGGTGGGTTATGGAGCATGCGGGAGCGCGGGAGCTGACGCCCCACGAGGCGCGCCTGGTAATCGAGAAAGTCGGCGCCAGCGGCGAGCCGCCCGAATATGGCGCGCGGCACTTCACGGCGGGCATTGATCCACTGCTGGCTGCCCTGCGCGAGGAGTACCTGGGCACGTTGCTCAAGCAGGGGATCTCCACCTTCAAGTTGCTGGTTGGTGATTATGGCGCCGGTAAGACCCATTTTCTCTACTGTCTCCGTGAGGTTGCCTGGGAGGAGCACTATGCGGTCAGTCTGGTGGCCCTGAATCCCCGCGATTGTCCGTTCGACCGGTTGGAACTGGTATACCGTGAGCTGGTCAGCAACATCATGTTGCCTGTTCGACCCGGAGGGTGGTTCGACCCGGCGGACAAAGGCATCGAATGGGTCGTGGAAAAATGGATCGAGAGCGTGATGGAGGGAATGGAAGGCCTGGATGAACGGGAGCGGACCCGGCAGGTGCAACGGTATCTGCAATCGCTCAAGCGTATCGAGTCGAGCAGTTTCAGACAGGCGGTGCGGACCGCGTTTTCCTCGTACGTCAATGAGGAAACGGAGCAATTCGACCTGGTGCTCGCCTGGTTGAAGGGTGAGCCGGTGGATAAGCGGCGCCTGAATGAATTGAACATCTTTGAACGGGTGGACAAGACCACCGCCTTCCGGCTTATCCGTTCGCTCTGCCAATGGATCCGGGAGATCGGGTACAGTGGATTGGTGTTGTTGTTTGACGAGGGCGAGCGTCAAAGCAGTATTTCCGGTTCGAAAAGTAAAAAAATCGCCTATGACAATCTACGTCAGGTGGTGGACGAGTGCGGTCACAGCAAGTTGCCCGGCACGATGTTCTGTTACGCGGTGCCCACCAGCTTCAAGGAAGAGATCAAGGCGTACGAGGCGCTACGGCAGCGGCTGTTGGTCTCGTATCCGTTCTCGAGAATGAATCCCAGCAGCGTTGAGATCAATCTGGAAGTGTTGGAGAATGCCGGTCCACGGTTGCTGGAAGAAATCGGTCACAAGCTGACGGCGGTGTATGAGTTGGCCTTTGGATTGGAGTTGGCTGCCGCGGTGCGGAATGAGCTGGTGCAGATGCTGGCGCAACGGACCTTCGATCAGGTTCTCGATGTCAGCCATCGCAGGATTTTCGTGAAGCTGCTGATCGAAGCGCTTCATCTCTATCGTTCACGGCGTGTACCCCTGACCGGAGAGGAAGTGGAGAAGCTGACCCATGGGGTCATCTACAGTCTTTCCGAGCACGAGACAGAGAGCGCCGAAGGGGAGTGGTAGTGCAGTACGGCCTCGGTGAACAAAGGAGCGATTGCAAGGTGTACCACCGGTTGTTCGGTACGGGCACGGTGCTCGATACCCGTCGTGGTGGAAGTGAAGTGCAAGTGCGCTTTTCAAAGTTTGCCATGTGGTTGTCCATGAAGGAGTTGGAGGTGCTGGTGGATGGTGATGGGCCGCCTGTCGCCGTGGCGGTGCCGGTCGCGGCGGAGAGTGCCGCACGGACGGCGGCCGCGGAGGCGCCGCTTGCGAATGCGGAAGGACCGGCCGCTTTGACCGTCCGCCACCTGGTCCAGGAACCGCCGAAAAAGAAGCACCCGGTGGAAAGAGCGCACTTGGATCTGCCGGCGCCTTTTGAAGTGGGACCATTGCGCAATCGGCGAATGATCGAGGCTTTGCGTCTGGGACTGGTGGTGCCCGAGGATATCGAGCTGTTCACGTTTCATCGCGATGATGAGCTGCAGGAGTTCGAGTCCGGCTTGGTGGACAGCCAGGAGCGGGGGGGCGCCGTGCGGGTGATCGAGGGTGACTACGGAACTGGCAAGAGCCATTTCCTCGAGTATGTGAAGACGATGGCCCTCAAGCGGGGTTTTCTCGTGCTGCGTACCGAATTGGATGGTTTCGAGATTCAGCCAAATCGCCCAAAGAGGATTTATCGAAGTCTGGTGGATTCGATCGCCACTCCGAACAATGGCGAAGTGTCGTTGCGTAACCTGATAGATGAGGCGGCCCAGCGCAAGGAATTGTTCGACAAATACACGAAGTGGCGGACCGGTCATCCCTATCTCGGGCCGGCCATGAAAATGGCTCGGATCAAAGCCTTGGGAGTGGACGGCATCACATGGGGTGACTGGATCGAAGGAGATCCCATGGTGATGCATGAAGTACGCGGGCAGGTCGGCTACCTGCCGGCGCTCTATGATTTCTACAAGGCAGGTAACATTTACGCGAATATCATCAGCGGCATCGGTCACTTGGCCAGGGATATGGGCTACCGGGGCACGGTGGTCATGATCGATGAGGCGGAGAGTCTGTGTGGCCTGCAGGGATATCGAAAACTCACCGCCGATGATTTCTTCAAAGGATTGATCTTGGTCGCCCTCGGCCGCGCACACAGTCCCTTCCTGGAAGAAACCTTGATTCGCACGGCCCGGCGGCCTGTTCCCCATGTGTACCAGGATGATGCTGGAATTTTCTTCATCATGGCGTTCACGCCCCGTTTCCTGACCCCTGATGTGATCAAAAAATTACCGCCGGATTGGATTTTGTCCCTGAGCGGCTTCGATTACGAATCCGTCAGTCACCTCACCGGACGGTTGTGGGAAATATACCGGCACGCATACATCATGCCGCCCGGTATCGTGGATTTGCCGCTCGATCGTTTGCCGCGCGTCCTGTTTCAGCAGTTGCAGAAGGGGTACTTAACGCTGCGGCAGGTCATCAAGATGTTGGTGGAAACCTATGACATGATTCGACTGTATCCCGATCGGGGTATTTCCGGCACCATCGATGAGTTGATTCGTAACCTGCCGGTGTAGCAGTCATGGAAGCACGGTTTCCTCCCGATTCGCTCTCCGCTCGCGAGGTGAAAGCCTTGCTGCCCCGTACGTGGACACCGTTTTTCATGAAATTCGGGAGATTCACGGCTGTTCAGGAAGCGGCGATACCGGTGGTCATGGGGGGATTCAACCTGTTTCTTTCTTCAAAAACCGCCAGCGGCAAGACCGAGGC
>JAFGDC010000391.1 GCA_016932295.1 candidate division CSSED10-310 bacterium | reverse complement strand
GGAGTTCAACCATGACATGCTCTACCTGCTCGATCCCGCCGGTGAGGACGCATTGGTTCATTCCATCGAACTGGGTGATGGCCCCGATGCCATCGTCTTCATGGAGGAAGGTGCATCATGAAAATAGCATTCATGATTCCGCTGCTCTGTTTCGTGTCGTTGCCGGTGGCGCTGGCCGATCCGTTCGCGGACGAGGTGGCGCAGGTCGAGTATGGACAGTACGCCGGTTTCGGCCAGGACCAGTTCCCCCAGATCGTGCTCGGACCGCCGAGGGGAGCCGGCATGATGGGCGGATCGACGGATGTGTTGTCCCTTGGCAACGGCGGGGTGATCGTCCTCGCCTTCACCGATAACCTCGCCCTGAACGGTCCCGGAGCGGATCTGATCGTCTTCGAGAATGCTTTTTTCGTGACGGGCAATCCCGAAAACACTTTTTCGGAAGTGGCGTTCGTCGAAGTCAGTCAGGATGGTGTGGTGTTTCATCGTTTTCCCAATGATTACGACCCGGAGGGAACACCCATCAACAATCCCGCCAACTGGTCCGGATTCGGCGGCGTGATGCCGGTGCTGTCCAACCCGGAAAACGGTATCGATCCCACTGATCCGGCGGTCGCCGGCGGCGACTCGTTTGACCTGGAGGATGTCGGTCTGGACTGGGTACGCTATCTCCGGATCATCGACACCAACGAGCCGCCCAATGCGGCCTTCGATGATGACGGCGATGAAATCTACGATGCCGGTCCAACCTCAAGCGGCAGCAGCGGTTTCGACCTCGATGCAGTGGCGGCGGTGTATTCACAGGATTTGACCACGCCAACGGCGCCGCCTACGACTCCGATGCCTTCACCCGTGCCGACGGCGTCGCCGGTCACCCCCACCGCCATGCCGACGGTCACGCCAGCCCAGATGACCCAAACACCGACACCCGCGCCAAGCCCGTCAGCGCCACCTGGAGATTTTGCTATCAGGTTGAACCTGTCCGGCCGGTATTTCCGGATGGGGGACCTTTTCTCCTTGGGACTCGGCGTGACGAATTTTACGCCTGCGGCTCGCCATGGCTGGGTTGTCGTGGCGCTGGAAGTACAGGGTGATTTTTACTTCTGGCCGGACTGGGGACAGGAACCCTCAGGTGTGCCGTTGGTGATGCAGCCAGGTGTGTTCGAAACCAACCTGTTGCGGTTCATCTGGCCGGTCACTTCCGACCATCTCACCGGCTTGGCATTCTGGGGTGTGTTACTGGATGAGGATGGAACACTGCGGTGCGAGATTGCCCGCGAGGAGTTCGGATATTGAACCCCGTCGACTCCGGAGGAACGCTGAACAGTATCAATTCCAGGGAGATCGTAGAGATCGCCCGTCGCGCAAGGGTATGTCACATCATGTTGTCTCGAAAAGAACCATTCCTCCGCCGGAAACAACAGTTGAACCGGTGTGAATGGCGACGATCTGCATCATACATTTCAAAAGGAGGAAAAATGCATCACAGAATTCAATGGTTGATTCCGATCCTGGCTCTGTTGACGGCGGCGACGGCCACCGCCACTCCAACCGGCTTCGTACGGGTCGGTGTTACCTTACCACACGCCTGCAGCAACGTATTCACCGTGGATGACAACGGTGTGCTTTATTACGGTCATGCCACATCGCCTTTCAAAACCAGAGATGACGGCCGGGCGGCTTCGGATGAATTGTGGAAGCACGATCCCGCCGCCGGCACCAGTACGATTTTCTACAATGCGGCCAACCATGTCGGTTCTTATCAGATCAAGAGCGTCTCGGCCATAGCCATCGATACCGGTTCGTCCCCCTGGACCTACTATATCGCCGACCAGGATCCGGCGGGTGATCCCTGGAGCACGGGGGCGATCTGGGCTGGTCATGACGATAATGATGACGGCGATATAGATGATGCGGGTGAGACCGGACTGGTGACGGATGTTTCTGCGTTTGTGTACATCGAGGGATTGATCCTCGATGAGGCGGACGGGGTGCTGTATGCCACGGAAGCCGCCGGCCTCAGCGGCAGCACGATGGTGCATCGGCTCGAGGATATCGATCATTCAGATTTCTTCGAAGCGTTGGAGATTACCGATTACTTCATGGCGCCGGGAGACGTGTACGCCGGGAAGCTCGTGTTCGACATTTCCACTACCACCGTGATCTACGCCGTTGAATCAGGTGGAACGGTCCATCGGCTGGTGGATTTGAACGCGGATGACGACTGCCTGGATTCCGGCGAGGACCAGGTGGTGGTGGATACACTGGCGGGCGGCTACGGCATCGCCATGGATCCGGAGGGAGACCTGTTCGTCACGGCTTCCAATTACCTGACCGGTCAGCATTATCTGTACGAAATCGATCTGGATGCCAAGGCGGTTACCTGCATCTTCGACGATCTCGCCCCGATCGCCGGCTGGACGGGTCCCGTTATCATCGATACTGGTGCCGTGTTCGAACCGTATCAGAGCGGGGCGGTGCTCTATGCAGCTTATTCAGATCTGCTCTGGAGTGATCCGAGTGAAATATTGTCCTATCGCGGCGCGGCGCCAGAGACACCCACGCTGAATATGGCCGGCCTGGCGCTGTTGCTGGGAGCCGTGAGCCTGCTCATCCTCCTCCGTCGCTGAAACCGGTAGCTGCCCGGCATTTCCGGCTGGTTCCGCGAACAAGGTGTGCACCGTCTTCGTGAGTAACGAAGGCGGTGCATTTGTTTGGGCGGAGGCGGGCATGCATGACCTTCCTTGGCACGCAGGCATCGGTGTGGGATGAAATCGGGTCGCAGATGGGGTCGCGGGTCGTAGATGGGATCGCGCGTAGATGGGGTCGTACCCGGAATGTTGTAATGTTCGCTGTGAAGCATTGGCATTCAAGGGAGCACGTCGACAGCAACGGGCTCTCCTTCTGGATGGGGTCGTACCCGGAATGTTGTAATGTTCG
>JAFGDC010000390.1 GCA_016932295.1 candidate division CSSED10-310 bacterium | reverse complement strand
GGGTGACGTCCGGCCGGGTGCCGCTTCACCGGCGTTGCTGCCGTTGCGCAGCACCATGATACGGTCCGCCACTGTCATGACCTCGTGCAGCTTGTGAGTGATGAAAATGACCGATTTGCCGCGCCGGCGAAGTCGCTCGACAATGACGAACAGCCCGTCTGTCTCCTGGGGAGTGAGGACGGCGGTTGGTTCGTCCAGGATGAGGATCCGGGCATCATGGAAAAGAGCCTTGAGGATCTCCACCCGCTGCTGGAGGCCGACTGGAAGGTCGGCGACGAGCACATCCGGATCCACTTCCAGGTGGTAGGCGCGGCTGATGTCCAAGACACGACGGCGTATGGCGGCCCGGTCGAGGATGCCGTGGAATCTGGTGGGCTCGGCACCAAGCACCATGTTTTCGCCGACGGACATGACCGGGACGAGCATGAAGTGCTGGTGCACCATGCCGATGCCCAGTGCGATGGCGTCGAGAGGTGAGCGGATGCGGCGCTGGTACCCGTCGATCAGGACGGTGCCGGCATCCGGCTGGTGGAGGCCGTACAGGATGTTCATGAGCGTGGATTTGCCGGCGCCGTTTTCCCCCAGCAATCCCAGCACTTCCCCTGTGTCGAGGCGCAGCGAGATGCCGTCGTTGGCGACCACGCCGGGGAATCGTTTGGTGATGTTCCGCAGTTCGAGCACGGTACTCATGATGTTCCTCGTTTCCGAGCAATACCAGAAAGGAGGAAGTGTTGTAAACATGTGCTGTTATGCCGAATTTCCCCCCTATGTCCGGATCTTGCGGGGAGATCTGTCACACCATGATCGTTGTCGTGACCCGACGATGCTGATAATAGGTATCACTCAACCTGGCATGGTACCTTTCGATGAAGGAGTATGGATCATGAATTCTGACGAGGAACTGTTCGGATTTTACGAAGGCATTTGCGCGGCGTGTGATGCCCATGCCCGTGTCAATGACCTGGGATTGTGCGAGGAGTGCGACGAGAAGCTCGATCGGGATTTCATTCGAAAACGGGACTGGGACTACTCGGCGTCTGCATTCGGATGCCCACCGGACAAGCTAGAAGAGCTGCGGGATTACGTGATCCGGATGCATGGCGAGGCATTGGAACTGCTCGCCGATGAGGATGACGAGGGATCAGCGTAGCGGTCCGGGGCAGGCTTGGTTCACGCCGGATCACCGGCATGTCGGCCGCCAATGCGCGGTTCAGCACGAGTTGCGGATGGAACGTCTCGGCGCCTCAGCGTGCCGATGCGCCGACGGCTGGAAGACTATACTCCACGAGAATGGTGAATGTCGCTTCACTTCCCAGAGTGTCAAGGTTGCTTTACACCGGGATTGACATGTCGGTTTACACCGGGATTCGAGAACTTTCATGAGCATCCCATCACCGACAGGAATGTGCAAGCGGCTGGGGCGAACAACAAGGACGATCGCAACCGGTGCTCGTTGGCGGAGAGCCGTGTCGATCAGCCTGCGGAAGGGACCCAGCGCCGCTGCCTGCCGGCTGATCTCTTTGGCTGAAGCATAATCCGTCGAAAATGCTGGTTCTCCTTCCCGGCGCTTGTTTCATCCGACAGGTTGACCAGCGGTGGCGCGGCGATCAACGGCGTCGGAATGGTGAGACCAGTCAGGTGTTGCTGGAAGGGATACCACACCAGAAGGTATCGGTTGTGTAAGTGAAACGGGAACCTGCTGGAGAGGGAGTCAACTGGTTTTTTTGAAAACATGGCACGAAACCGGCATAAGGGTGGAGTGACGCAATTCCGCGGTAATGAACGTCATGGCTCTTGGTCTGTAAGGGGGCACGCTTGGCGGTGAGGGGTAAAACGGCCCGTCACCTGGCCAGGTGAGGACTGCCCGGGGAAGGGTTGGTACCCTGCTTGCAGCCTTGGGCGGGGGAGGGGCCCTTGGCGGGGCCATGTATCGAGGGTTCGCATGGCTCACTTCGCGCGGCGTAGAGTTTTGCGGCGCAAGGCAAATTGGGCAATCAGAGGTTCTGGCGGCGTTTGACCGCCGGAACCTCTCTATATACTGATCGCAACTCAGCTTCCCCGGTGCCCGTCATTACACCGGTTTCCGTCAAATCGATCCGCCGGTCTTTTTGTGTTCGCGCCGGCCCGGCTTCGAACCCGTCAGTCGACTGTTTCGTGGAAACCAGGAAAGTCATGAATTGGAACTGGTGCGCGTGCCGAACGTGAGGTAATCAACAGGCGGCGACGCGCAGCATCGGTGGGCGCCAGCCCCCGAACTCTTTTTCCAGGATCTTCGCAACTGCGATGGAGACATGGTCCATGCCATGCCCCGCCGCCACCTGCACGCCCACCGGCAATCCGCGTTCGTTCAATCCCAGCGGCACCTGAGTCACCGGCACCTCCATGACGTTGAAGATGGCCGTGTACACCCAGTGGTTCAGCTTGAGCATCGGGACCCCGTGCCGGGGGGCGGGTGACGAGTAGGGCGGATAGAGCAAAACGGTGCGATGATCCAACAGCTCCTGGAGCTTTTCCCGCAACGCCAGGCCCCGCTTCACGTACTGCGCCGTCCGTTGCGGCGTGGCTTTGAACAGGGACTCCAGGCCCGCCAGCACGATGGCCGGCACCGTGTGCGGCGAACGGCCCAGCATGCGCAGGCAGGCCTGGACGAGAGGATTGACCGGGGTTCCTTCGCCAAGCAACTCCTTGAATTCAGGCCCGACCGCGGCGGACATCATTGCCGACCAGATGGCGAAGGAGTTCCTGAATTCGGAGATGGTGACGGCGCGGACTTCCGCCCCCAGCTCTCCGAGTCGGGCCGCCGCCCGTGCCTGAGCCCGCCGCAGTGACCCGTGCACCGGCAGCGTCGGATGCTTTTCCATGGACAGCACCGTCAAGTCACTCATCCTTACATCACAAGGTTCGCCAAGCTCAATTTGCCTGCAGCCGCCGTCGATTCCATCCGGTCCGGCGAGAATCTTCAGCAGCGGCCAGAGATCCTCGGCGTACCGGCACATGGGACCGGTGGTCAGATATCGCCGGGCTTCGTTGCAGGCCATGGGATATTGGCCGCTGCCGGGAACCAGGCCGCCGGTGGGCTTGTGCCCGAAAATGCCGTTGAAAAACGCCGGCATCCTGATAGACCCGCCGATATCCGATCCAAGACCGAAGGGTGCTCCTCCGGCACCGATCAGCGCTGCCTCGCCTCCTGAACTGCCGCCGACCGTCCGGCGTGGATCGTAGGGATTGTTCGTTCGGCCGTAGAGATGGTTGTTGCTCTCCATCCACATACACAGTTCAGATGTGTTGGTGACTCCGATGGGGATCGCTCCCGCGGCCCTGTATCTGCCGACCGCGGTTGCATCCTGGGTGGCGATGACGTGCTTTCGCGCTACCAAGCCCGCGGCGTTGGGCATGCCGGTCACCGCGAAGCATTCCTTGATGGAACACGGCACGCCAAGGAACGGCGGCGGTTCCGCGCCGCTCCGGAGCCGTTCGTCAGCCTCCCGCGCCTCCTTTACGGCCGGGATGAACCTGTCCGTCACCATGGCATTCAACAGGCCGTTGACTTCCCTTGCCCGTTCGCAGAAAACCGTCACCACCCGTTCCGCGCTGGTCCGGCCGGTCCTGATGAGTTCCGCCAGTCGGACACCGGATGCGTTGAGGATTTCGTCCCGAGAACATTCCATGATTCCGCACTCCCTGCCTGGGCAGTGTAGTCCTCCGGATTCCATGCATCAATCCGTCCGGCGCAGTACTTTCGTTTTGGCATAAGGATTCCGGCTCGGATTCTGTCTGCCGGTGGTAGTGCCGGGATCAGTTTGAAAGACACTGTGTTGCCCTGCGAAAACAGATGCATTGCGTGTGGCTCACAGTCTACAACGGGAACCAGGCGGGACTCTCGTTCCAACGGGGTCGTACCCGGAATCTTGTAATCTTCGCTGCAGAGCGTTGGCTTCCAATCTTCCACGGCAGCCAGGCGAAGCGCTCTTTCCAACGGGGTCGTACCCGGAATCTTGTAATGATCGTCGTGGTGCGTTGGCTTCCAATCTTCCACGGCAACCAGGCGAG
>JAFGDC010000389.1 GCA_016932295.1 candidate division CSSED10-310 bacterium | reverse complement strand
GTGCGACCTGGGTCTTGCGGAAATCGTGCGCGTCGAGAACGGCGGTTCCGGTGAATCCTGGCTGCCGGCAGCGGTGAAAAGATTGAAAGATCCCGGTCCCGAAAGGCTTTTCCGGATCGGGTGGCATCTTCTGCACCGGGTTGCGATTGGAGACCGGGAACGACAGGTACTGCGTGATTGTTTTGGAAAGGTGGTGTAAGGTTCCCTTTGAGTAACCAGGAGCCGTTATTTCCAAACAACTCACAACCAACTTCCGGATAACTCCCAGACAACTCTCAAACAACTCCCGAATTACTCCCGGCCGACTCCCAGACAACTCTCAAACGACTCCCGGATCAACGGCGATAGAGGTGGTGGAGGGACGAGAAATGCGTGTATATGGGCCGGCTTCTTTCCTGGCCGCGGTGTTGGTGTGGTGTATCGGTGCAAACGCCGGCGTCGTTCGGGTGATGACATTCAATGTCCATAGCATAGGAGAACCCGCCGAACCGGAGCACGAAGCCCTGCGTTCCATCGTCGAGCGCATCTGTCCGGACATCGCCATGTTCCAGGAGGTCCGTGCCGGATCGGACGTGGAGAACCTGGAGGTGTTGGCAGACGAGACCGGATTCCCTTACTTCGAAGTATCGGCAAAATCAGGAACCTTGTCGGGCAATCTGCTGACCGCATGTATCAGTGCCTATCCCATCCAATCGTCGGTGTCATGGTCAGCCGCCGCGGTCTCCGGGGATCCGGAGGCGAACGATATCACGCGGGACCTGTTCGAATGTCGCATCGCCTTGCCCGGAGGGCATTATCTCGGTGTCTTCCCGGCGCATCTCAAGGCCTATACGGACTATACATCGAAATTCCGTCGCCAGGTCGAATTGATCCGGACGAACCAGGTGATCCAGTCGTATCGGTCGGCGTATCCGAACGATCATGTGGTTTATGCCGGCGATCTGAACTCAGACATCGACGACGGACCCTTCGGCTCACCAACTTACACATCCCTGCCTTCAGGCCTGCCGGCAAGCTACCGGCTTGGCTCGGACATCACCTTCCCGGTGATTTACGATCCTTTCGAGACCATCCTGGCCATGGACCTGGCCCTGACCGACCCCACCTGGGAGGATTCCACCGACGCTTACAGCACCTATCCCTCGTACGACAGCAGGATCGACTACGTGTGGTACTCGATGGGATTGACCGACATCGGTGATGAGGTGTACTACTCCGGCCGTGACGACGGCGAAGACGATGCACCGCCCGGCAACTGGATGTACAAGTGCGGCGAACCATTATCGGCCGACATCAGTCCGGCGGCTTCCGATCATCTTGCGGTCTTCGTCGATTTCGATTATGGCGAAGCCTACTCACCGACGCCGTACCTGAGTCCCACGCCGTCCCCCACGGCGACGGCGGCACCGCCCACGGCAACGCCGACTGCATCCGCCACCCCCACCAACCATCCGCCGTCGCCCACGTCGACACCAACGGCGGCCATGGCGACCGGCGCGTACCTCTGGATGCCCAGCCACATGTTCCAGGCTGGTGACAGTTGCGCCTGCGTGGTGACGGTCTGGAACGGCGGCACCAGGCCTTTCGTGGGATACCCGCTGATCGTCGTGTTGGACCTGTTCGGTTCCTATTATTTCGCCCCCTCATTCAGTGATTTCGACTCGTACCTGGATGACTACCCAATCTTCCAGCCAGGCGCCACGGTGGTGTCTGTGGTGGATGCATTCAACTGGCCCACCGGCGCCGGAATGGCGTATGGAGCGAGGTGGTATGCGGCGCTCACGGACCCGGATGTCATGTACACCTGTGGCGTGATGGACAGTTGGGAGTTCGGCTGGCGGTAGGCGGAACGCAAATCGGACCCGACTCCCGTCACAGGCGCCGCGCGCACCCGCAACCGGGTATGTTCCCTTCGTGCGCACTCCCGGAAGCTACTCCCGCCAGTAAAAGTCCACCTGATCGATGGGGCTGATCAGACCGAGCATCTCATTATCCGTGATGCCGCCGATGAAGGAACCCGACATGCTGCCCGCGCCATCAGGCCAGGTGAATGGTGTCAAGACCTCCAACGTTTCACTGAAGCCTGCCGGCATATCCGTGGTATAGCAGTCGATGGATGGCGGGTACATCACCCAGGCCGGCCAGAACCAGTACGTGTCCAATCCCAGGTCGAGAAATACGAAGACCCTGGCTCCGACTATACCCGTCTGACCGGTGGTGCGAATGTCCGCGGACAGTCCCACCAGGTCACCCGAACTGATCTCGGTGATGGTCATGAGCAGCCGCAGGTCGGCGGGCTGGGCCGGTGTCGCTGTTGCCGTGGGCGGCGGCGTGGGAGTTGGATCGGGCAGGCCGCCACCATGAAGCATCATGAGCGTGCTTGAGTTCGTCTCGGTGGCCAGAAGATTCAAACCTGTCGCCGCCGGATGAATTCCCAGCATACCGATGCCCGTCCCAAAGCCGTACCCCCTGTCATCGACCACGTGTGTCCGCGGTCCGGTGGAGAGACAGAACCAGGCGCAGCCGGCGCTTGTCGGTACCAAGATGTCCAGGCCGTTCTCACCATCCACCTGGGCGAAGGCCAGGGTCACTGCATATCCCCAGAAGTGCGGAATATTCGGGATGATCTCGTTTTCACTGAACCCGCCAGACCCATCGTTGTAGTAAATCCAGAATGTACCGCTCAGCCGTTCACTGTCGATGAGCGCCATCACCACATCGTCGCAGCCGTCCATATCCAGGTCGGCGACTGCCAGCACCTGCTGATCCAGGGGCATTTCATCGAAATCCGTGATGCTGAAAGATCCGGTCCCATCATTGAGCATCAGTTGCGGCACATATCCAGTGTCGCGGCGTAACACCAGGTCCATCGCGCCGTCTGAATTGACATCCCCCGCTCGTATCGCGGTATGTGGCGCAACGCCCCATGTTGTTCGATCGAAGGAGCCGTCCCCTCTCGCCAGCCGGATGGTCACGAAATTGGACTCCCAACTGGACGATGCCAGATCGGGTTTGCCGTCGTCGTTGAAATCAGCCGTCAACAGGTATAGCTCGCTGGCGCCTCCGATATCGGTGGGAACAGTGAAACCCTGGCCGTCCGACAGGAACAGAAGTGGTCTGAAGGCATTGGTGACCACTGCGTCAGCGAAGCCATCCTCGTTGAAATCAGCCATTACCAGCTCGTATGGCGTACCCTCCATGTCGTATCGTGTCTCTTCCGTGAAGCCGCCGGCGCCGTCATTGATCAGCAACGACAGGTCATTACTCCCGGAATTTGCCACCAGCACATCCGGGCTGCCATCTCCGTTCACATCGCCATGACAGAACCGCAGTGGGATATCACCAGCCGGGTACCGACCGGGTAACCTGAAACCACCTGCGCCGTCGTTGCCGATCACCGAAAGCATGCTCACTCCCTCATCCGTCCACAGCATTTCTTCGATGCCGTCACCATCGAGATCCCTGGTGAGCATGGCGGTAAAGCCCGGCTGGATCGGAATGGTGGCGGAGGACGTGAACGACGCATTGCCATCGTTATCGAACAGGGTCAATTCCTCATCCACTTCGCTGGCGACCAACAGGTCGGGATCTCCATCCAGATCATAGTCGGTGAACGCCAGGGCGCAGGGTAGCTGGTTGGTCTCGATGAAACACGGCTCAGCCGGGAAAAACCCGTTACCGGCGTTCAGATACACTGCCAGGCGGTGGTTCATCCTATCCGCTACGACCACGTCTGGATGCCCGTCGCCGTCAAGATCGCCAGCCGCCGGCATCGCCGTTTCAAGACAACCATCGTAGTTGGTGGCGATGGGAAACCCGCCGTTATGATTGTTTAAAAGGATCGTCATGTCCCTGGAATACGCGTACGTCACGCATATATCCAGGAAACCATCGCCGTTGAAGTCCGCGGCGGCCATTGCGGCAGGTCCCCATGCTACCTGCCAGCGGGTGGGTGATCCGAACAGGCCGGCGCCATTGTTTTTGAACACCGCCAAGGTATTCTCCATGTCTCCAGGTTCACCAGCCTCCAGGACCACGATATCCGCATCGCCATCCATATCCACATCCCCGCACCACAAGTCCCGAGGCATCGACGCGGTGCTGTGGAGCGCGGGATTGATGAATGCGCCGGCACCATCACCGGTCAGTACGATCAACTGGTCGGTGGCCTGGCAACTCAGGGCCACATCCGGAATCCCATCCTCGTCAAAATCCGCGCAGTCTGCGTGGTATCCCTGGTTGGCAAGAGGCGCGGGTGGCAGCACCGTCACGGTGGACCTGGACAAACCGCCGGTTCCGTCATTGGCGTAGAATCCGAGTTGCTGATCCGCCATTTCCACCACCAGGACATCCGTGTCCCCATCGGCATCCAGGTCTCCCAACAGCAGGTCGACGGGATTGAAGCCCGTCCGGTAGTCGATGCGCGCATCGGGAAAGAGCACCCGGCCATGAACCGCGGAGATCGTACTTATCGAATCGATTGCAACCACCAGAAACACAATCACGCTCCGGCGAAATGGCATGATTCCCTCCTTATATCGAAACAACCATGGTGATGAAATCTTATTCTCTAATAGTCATTGCCGATCCGGTTGTCCAGTACTTCAAGCACGGACTGAAATCATGGAGACGTGAAAAAGCACCGCGCATGACAATGTTTCCCTCCGTCGCGGCGGTTTACTGGAGCGCCACCCGGCGAGGCGTTTGCGGATCGCTGTCACGGCTGAAGTACGGTTATGCCCGGGGATTCCCTCAAACTGATAGGGAGCAGGCGCGGCTGGAAACCAGGGCGGAAGCATCCGGACCGCTCATCCGAGAATACCCCATTGCCTGCGGTCAAGAAATGTGGGAAT
>JAFGDC010000388.1 GCA_016932295.1 candidate division CSSED10-310 bacterium | reverse complement strand
GAAGAACCACGCGCAAACCCACGACGTGCGGCGGCGGGGCCCGCCGCTCAAACCAGGGCGCGGCTGGCGCTACGCGCTCCCCCTCCGCCGGCGCCGCGCGGTTCATGACAAGACAAGCACGCGCACCGTCGTGAGCCATCGCTCAACGCATCCGGCCCCGCTGCAAACGCTGCTTTCTTGCCATCGGCAACGATGTACATTATAGTTACTTTGCCCGTCGGTCCCTGGGACGGGCAACGGTGAAAGAAGGAGCAATCAATCGAGAATGACATCGAGAGGAGTTCACATGAACCGCGGTAAGTGTCTGTGGATCACTGTGCTATGCGTCCTGACCTTGAGCGCCACGGTGGCGGCGCAGGATGACGCCGTCCTGCGCGTGCCGGTCACCATGCAGCCGCACGCCATCACGGCCGGCACGGAGGAATTCGCGCCTGCCATACCGGGCTTCGGTTATCTCAACGTTGCCGGCGCACCCAGGCTGCCCTCCCGCATCGTCGCCGTCGCTGTTCCCCCCGGCGCGGAGATCCTCGGCATCGCCGCCATTCCCGGCGCACCCGTGGTCACGGAAAACGTGGCAGTCCCGCCGGCAACCCCGCCCCGGCCCATCAGCGAGACCAGTTCGGCCCTTTACGAGGCGGAACTGCGCAACGCCGAAGTGACGCGGCGCGCCGTCTACTCCTCCGATACTCCCTATCCCGCCGCCATGGCTGAATTCGTCCGGCGCGCCGCCTACCACCGCTACGAACTGGTGGATATCAGGGTAACGCCGTACCAGTATGAACCGGTTTCAAAACGCCTCTCGTACTATCCCGATCTGGCGCTGGAAGTGCGCTATCGCCGGCACCCCGCCACGGTCACCGGCGTCACCTCGCCCCGGATCGAGGCCGACGCCGCTGAATTCATCGTGAATCTGGATGAGGCCCGTTCCTGGTACCCCGCCACCCGCGTCACGCGCGGGCTCCATGATTTCGTGATCATCACCACCACGGCGCTCGAACCGACGGTGGTGGACCTCGTCGCCTGGGAGACAGCCAAGGGCCGGACGCCCTACGTGGTCACGGTCGACTGGATCGCCGCCAACTACACCGGCGCCGATCTCGCCCAGAAGATGCGCAATTTCCTCCTCGATAAGTATCCCTCCGCGCAGTGGGGCATCGAGGATGTGCTCTTCGCCGGACACCACTCCGATGTGCCCATGCGCCAGGTATGGCAGGATGCGGGATATGGCAGGCCCCTGACGGATTTCTACTTTGCCGAGCTGTCACTGCCGGACAACCAGTCGTGGGACAGCAACAGTAATGGGCGCTACGGTGAGGATTCGGACAATGTCGACTTCTACTCGGAGATCAATGTCGGCCGGATTCCCTGGAGCGAATTCAGCACGGTCCAGCACATCTGCCAGAAGTCCGTCGCCTACGAGATGAACGACGATGCCGCCTACAAGAAGAACATCCTGCTCTTGGGTGCGTTCTTCTGGGATGACACGGACAACGCGGTGCTGATGGAAGCCAAGGTGGATCAGCCATGGATGAGCGACTGGACCATGACGCGGCTGTACGAGCAGAATTCCGGCGCCTACAGCACCTATCCCTGCGACTATCCGCTGGTGCGCAGCAATGTGCAGAACGTGTGGCCCAACGGAACCTATGCCTTCGTGAACTGGGCGGGGCATGGCTCCTACTACGGGTGTTACATCATGGGCGCGGGGGCGCCGTCCTTCGTGGAGTCCTCGGATTGTTCCCTGCTGGATGACGAATACCCCGCCATCATCTTCGCCGATGCGTGCAGCAACAGCGACACGGACTATGTCAACATCGGCGCGGCCATGCTGAAGCGGGGCGCGGTGGGATTCGTGGGCGCCACCAAGGTAGCCTATGGCAGCGGCGGCTGGTCGCAGCCGAGCGACGGCTCCAGCCAGTCGCTGGATTATTACTTCACCACCAGTGTCACCTCCGGGGAGTACACCCAGGGCGCCGGTCATCAGCGGGCGTTGCGCGAGGTGTACCAGATGAACGGGTTCTATTACGAGATGTATGAAATCGGCGAGTGGAACCTGTGGGGCAATCCCGACCTGGGGATGAACGCGGTATTGACCAGCGACGGCGCGGTGCTGCTGGACCGGACCGAGTATGCGCCGGACACCGAGGCGCTGATCACGGTGCGGGATCTCGATCTGGACCTCTCAGCCATCATGCCGGATGACGTGGATGTGACCGTGAGTGCCAGCGGCGGCGACCAGGAGACGGTGACCCTGTCGGAAACCGGGTTTTCCACGGGATTCTTCGAAGGCACCGTGAGTTTCTCGGATGCCGCGCCGGTGAACGGCGACGGGGTGTTGCAGGTGACGCACGGCGAGACCGTGACCGTGACGTATCTTGACGAGGATGACGGTCATGGCGGCGTGAATGTGGAGAAGACGGCCGAAGCCGCTATTGACGCGTTGGCGCCGATGATCACCGATGTGCAGGTGACGCGGGTCACCGACACGTCGTTCACGGTGCAGTGGGAGACGGACGAGGATGCGGACAGCCGCGTGGTGTACGGCGAGGGCGTGCCGTCCGAGGAAGCCGGGGACGAGCTGCTGACCACGACGCATGCTGTGCTGGTGGATGGTTTAGCGCCCTGCACCATGTATGTGTTCCACGTGGAATCAACGGACCTGGCGGGCAACGACGCAATTGACGACAACGGCGGAACATTCTATTCGCAACCCACCTGGGAGCGGGTGATGGTGTTCACCGAGGACCTGTCGGCCGATCCCGGCTGGACCATTTCAGGCGGCGCCTGGGCATGGGGGCAGCCGACTGGTCAGGGTGGCGAGCACGGCAGTCCGGATCCCACTTCTGGTCACACCGGGCAGAATGTGTATGGGTATAATCTGAACGGTGATTATGTGAATTACATGCCACAGTACAGTCTGACGACGCCGGCCATCGACTGTTCGGAGGGGCAGGCGGTGCAGTTGTCGTTCTGGCGGTGGCTGGGGG
>JAFGDC010000387.1 GCA_016932295.1 candidate division CSSED10-310 bacterium | reverse complement strand
GGCACCTGCCTGATGGTTCGCAACACGTTCACGGGAAAGAATCCCGGCGCCAAAAAAAGAATGAAAGAATGACCGGCACCGATTTTCAACGCATTCACCCGCGCCAGGGCCATCATCGCCTCGTCGGTGCCGGACAGGCGGATCAGGCAATCCCCCGAAGCCTCGCAGAACGCCAAGCCGAATTTGATCCCCGGCACCGCTGTCACCAATGCCTCGTGCAAATCCTCCACGGTCTTGATGAAATGACTCTGGCCGAGGATGAAATTCACTTCCTCAGGTTTCTCTATGGACACGGCATACAGCTCCATACATATCCCCCCTTCGATTACGCAGGATGTGAAGAGTGTATCAATGCCGACGTTCCGATGCCACCTGCAGAGTGGCCCCAATCCCCCGCCAGAAAATGGTACTGGTTGAGATAGCGTGCAAATCCCGACGAAACATTCACCATCATGGTGAAAAACACCCGATGCGCACCTGTTGGGGGTGTGTTCGCTCTTGGGCCGCAGGCGGCTGATTGGGGAGTGGTCGCGGAACTTGGAACATGGACGGTTAGAAGATACACTTGACAATGATGGAACCAGCAACCTTTCTCAAACAGACCGAACTCTTCGGCTCGTTAAGCGAGGCCGCCCTGCGCGCACTACGACCGGCCTGCATCATGCAATTCCTCGCCAAGAACGAACACCTCTTTGTCGAAGGTGAACGGGGCGCCGCTGCCTTCATCCTCGCCAAGGGGGCGGTACGCCTGTACAAATCCACGGGGAACGGACAGGAAGTGACGGTGCGCCTGATCAAGCCAGGCGAACTGTTCGCGGAAGTTATCCTGTTCGAGAATGACAGCTATCCGGTGGGAGCCGTCGCTATCAAACCGGGAGCGGCGGTACGGATTTCCCGGCACACTTTCCGCGCCGGACTGGCGAATGAAGAGCTGCGAGATCAATTCATCAGACAACTCATGCGGAAGCAACGATTTCTCGCCGACAGGATTCTCTATCTCACGCACCTGGATGTGGAGGAACGATTCTTCGGTTTTCTCAGGCAACACTACGGAGAGCGGCAGAGGTACACCGTCACCCTGTCGAAGAAGGATATCGCCGCCGCCATCGGAACCGTGCCGGAAACCCTCTCGCGCCTGGTGAACCGGCTCCAGGGTCGCAACCTCTTGAGATGGAAGGGTGTGGTCATAGAATTGGCTGACGGATTCTGGGAACGAGACGGGTATTCTCGAAATGGGAATGACTCCCGGGCGTGACGGTAGCGCCGCGGGAGTCGAAACGATCGCGTCGCCGGAAGGTTCGCGCCGGACGCTTGGAAATACTGCGGCGACTTGACCTGAGTCAAGGAATGCGAGCGTTGAAGATGCGATGCTGGAGTCGTTACACACTCGGAAGGAGGTAGAAATGTTTTGTTTTCAATGTCAGGAAACAGCGAAGAACAGCGGGTGCACGGTACGCGGTGTCTGCGGCAAGGAAGGACGGACCGCGGAATTGCAGGATCTGCTGATCCACACCCTGAAGGGAATCGCCATCTTCGCCGACAAGGCAAGGTTGCAGGACCGGCTGGATCGGCGGATAGGGGCGTTCATCTCGCAGGCGTTGTTCTCCACCATCACCAATGCCAATTTCGACGATGACCGATTCTATGGGCTGATTCGGGAAGCGTTGCAGATGAGGGATGCCCTGCGGGACGAGTTCGGAGACGGGCAAGAACTTCATGACGCGGCGCTCTGGCGGGCGGACGACACCGCCGCAATGCTTGCCAAAGCGCCGTCGGTGGGAGTGATGGCCACGCCCGATGCCGACATCCGCTCATTGCGTGAACTGGTGATCTATGGCGTAAAGGGGATCGCTGCGTACGCCGATCACGCCGCGGTACTGGGTTACCATGACGATGATGTGTATTGCTTCATGGTGGAAGCGCTGGCGGCGGTGACCAGGGACCTGGAAACAGAAACGCTGGTAAACCTGGTACTGCGGACCGGAGAAACAGCGGTCAAGACCATGGCCCTGCTGGACAAGGCCAATACGGCGACCTACGGCAATCCGGAAATCACCTCCGTAAACATAGGCGTCGGCACCAGACCGGGCATACTTATTTCCGGTCATGACCTGAAGGACATGGCGGAACTGCTGGAACAAACCGAAGGCACCGGCGTGGATGTCTACACCCATGGCGAAATGTTGCCGGCACACTACTATCCGGCCTTTAAAAAGTACGACCATTTCGCGGGCAACTACGGCGGCTCATGGTGGAAACAGCAGGAGGAATTCGCCGCCTTCAACGGCCCCATACTCATGACCACCAACTGTATAGTGCCGGTGAAGGACTCCTACAGGAATCGCATCTTCACCACAGGCATGGCCGGGTACCCCGGAGTGGCGCATCTGCCGGACCGGACCGGCGGCAGGCCCAAAGACTTTTCCCGGCTGGTGGAACTGGCCTTGACTTGCCCGCCACCCAGGGAACTGGAACGAGGAACCATTACCGGCGGCTTCGCTCACCAGCAAGTCATGGCCCTGGCGGACAAGGTGGTGGAAGCGGTCAAGTCCGGCGCCATCAAGAAATTCGTCGTAATGGCCGGCTGCGACGGGCGGCATCGCACACGCTCATATTTCACCGAAGTGGCCGAGGCACTGCCGGCCGACACCGTCATACTCACGGCCGGCTGCGCCAAGTACCGCTACAACAAGCTGAACCTGGGAGACATCAACGGCATCCCGCGCGTGCTGGACGCCGGGCAGTGCAATGATTCATATTCCCTGGCGGTGATCGCGCTCAAGCTGAAGGAAGTGTTCGGCCTGGACGACATCAACCAGCTTCCCATCGCCTATGATATCGCCTGGTATGAACAGAAAGCCGTAGCGGTGCTGCTGGCCTTGCTGTTCCTGGGCGTCAAGGGAATCAGGCTCGGTCCTACCATCCCCGGCTTCCTGTCACCCAACGTCACCAAAGTGCTGGTGGAGACATTCGGCATCACGCCCATCAGCGATGTGGCATCCGACGTGCGCGCGATGATGGCCTGATCTAATACCTTGCGTTACAACCCGGCTCCATGGTCGGGTTGTTTTTTTTCGGGCCACAGACCGGCGCTGGTGCATCCCGCGCGAGCCTGCGGCCCCTTCCGCTCCCACGCCACCGGATTTTTCAACTGTGTGAGATTGCAGGCATTCCTCCAAACGGAGCCGTACCTGGTGTCTTGCACCTCTCACTGTATTGGAGTCGCTCCGCGTCGGGGGCGCACCAGGAATCGACTACTTTTCGTTGGAAAGCGTTGGCACCCAATGTATTACAACGGCCCAACCGTCTCTTCATGCAATCGATTCGCCGGTTAAGAGAGCATAGTGCGCTGAGACATGGTGCACTGAGACATGGTGCACTGAGAACGAAGTCGTAATCCATGCGATACATCCTCCCGGCATGGATGCCGCCCTTTCCAATCATGGGCTGTGGATTTTGATCCCGCAGAACTCCTTGAATTTCATTGAAAAATACTTATCATAATCCTCTGGGCAGCAAATCACCGTCCCTTTAATCCACCCGGCGGGTTGCGCGGGATCAAGGAGAAGCCGATGAAAGTATACATCAGCGCGGATATTGAGGGTGTGACCGGAGTGGCGCACTGGCATGAAACAGAAAAAGGGAAAACCGACTACAGTGAGTTCGCCAGGCAGATGACCCTCGAGGTGAAAGCCGCCTGTGAAGGGGCGGTGCATGCCGGATGCAAGGAAATCTGGATCAAGGATGCCCATGACAGCGCGCGCAACATCCAGATGGAGCAGTTGCCCCATATGGCCAAAATCATCAGGGGCTGGAGCGCGCATCCCATGTGCATGCTGCAGGAACTGGACAACTCCTTCGATGCGGTGGTGATGATAGGTTACCACTCCGCGGCGGGCTCCGACGGCAACCCACTGGCCCACACCATGCTGCCCGATATCACATCAATGACCATCAACAATCGACCGGCCAGTGAATTTCTCATTTTCAGCTTCGCCGCCGCACTGGTAGACGTACCTGTGGTGTTCATCAGCGGCGATGCCGGCATCTGCAAAGAGGCCAAGACGATCAACAAGAACATTCATACTGTGGGAGTCAAGCAGGGAGTCGGTAATTCGGTGGTCAGCATTCATCCGGGTCTGGCCATCGAACTCATCAAGACGGGTGTCCAGAAAAGCCTGTTGGATCAACCCCGGCGCTGCCTGCTGAAACTTCCGTCCCGATTCATCGTCGAGGTCACTTTCAAGGATCCCTGGCGCGCCTATCGGGCTGCCTTCTATCCCGGAGCCAGGCAAATCTCCGTCACCACCATCAATTTCGAACATGACAACTTCTACGAGATACTGCGGATGCTCTTGTTCGTCACGTGATCCCCTCAAGCACGAGCAACGGTTACGCTGGCGGCGATGGACTGGTAGTCAGGTGATGCCGCGAACCGTCTCACCTGTGGGAAAGACACCGCTGGAGCAGGGCGCGATCCATATCGTCAGCCCGGCAGTGCTGTATCACAGTGAAAAAATGAGGCGCCGCCGCCTGGTAGAGATCGTTGTGGAAAAAGACGAGACCGAGGGCGCGATGGGCTGCACAATCGAGGGTTCCATCAATCCCGATGACAAGGGCTGGATAAGCGGTTACCAGGATGAGGATGAGAATCAACCAACCGGGGTGGAGTTCCAGGCCCGGACTGCGGAGGGCAAGCCAGGTGGCGGCGGCGGCGGCGACCAGGATAGTGCCCATCCAAAGGAGCGCTCCGGCGGCGGGTGAAAAGATGATCGAAACGGGCGTGACCGCAAAGTATCCCGCCAGGATGAGGGCTGGATAGAACTGGGCGAGTGGATTACTGAAATCGGTGGGAACATGTGGATTCACCGCGGTCGCACCCAGGCTGATGATCAGGGAGATAACCAGTGCGG
>JAFGDC010000386.1 GCA_016932295.1 candidate division CSSED10-310 bacterium | reverse complement strand
TGTAGTGGTTGGAGTCGTGGTTGGAGTCGTGGCCGGTGTCACGCTATGAATCGGCGTGATGACAACCGTGCGGGCGGGAGTGGCGGTCTGTGTGGCGGTCTGGGTGGCGGTCTGAGTTGGAGTCCGGGTCCACGTTGCGGTGGCGGTCATCGTGTAACTGCTGGTGGGACTGGGAGTAGCGCTGCGGGTAGGACTTATCGTGGGACTGAGGGTGGGGCTGGACGTCGGGCTGTTGGTGGCAACCGGTTGAATCTCGAATGCATCGGTCCATTCATAATCCCACTCCCCCCACACATCCTTGGTGTAGAACCGCACTTGCCAGACGCCGGGAGTCTCCTCCGGCGGTTCCCCGTCGATCATCAGTCTGGACCAGCAACGGTACTGACCGTGGTGCGCGGCGGCACCAGGATCGGGCACCGAAGCAACGCTTTCGCTGGCGATGGTTGCATCCGGTCGATACCACTCCCATTTCACATCAAAACCATTGGCCACATTGGTGAACCGCACCCAGCTTTCCGCATATTCCGTGTCGCCCGGAATCAGGCTGATGCCTGGATCCTCAGGCTCATCGGGCGCGGCCGCCTGGTGTTCCGTGCAAATTGTGTGACACGAAATGGCGGGATCATTCGAATAGGGTCTGTCCTCCATCATGAACCGCACGTAGAAGTATCCGGTCAACAGGTACTCCCCATTGTTGAACAAGTCATAATGCCAACGCCCTTCATTATCCGCCGGGGCTTCGTACACACCGCCTTCACAGACTGGGAAAGAACTCCAGCACTGATAACTTGCATGCTGTCCGACATATGGTTGCACATCGTTCAGAAAGAAGTCGTCCTCTGGTGTATAGAAAATCCATTCCACCTGGTTTCGACCGCTGGTGTCGAGCCACTCCGACCAGGCGAAAATCCGCTCGTCATCGTCTCTGAACCATATGGTCTCCCCGCTGGGCGCATGAGGCGGAAGCGGTGCTACGCCAAGACAGGTGGTGGCCCGCGAAAGGGTCGCCGAACCCGTCGCGGGCGTGAAGGTGAATGGAAACGTGGGACTCGGCGTCAGGGTCGGTGTCAGGGTGGCGGTAGCGGTCCTGGTGGGCGTGTCCGTGGGGCTGGAAGTAGGGCTGGCACTCGCGGTGGCGGTCCTGGTGGGCGTCAGGGAGGGAACCGGCGTGACCGTGGGGGTACGGGAAGGGGTCAACGTGGCGGAGGCGGTGGCGGTCGGTGTGACAGGATCGCTGACCACGACCACCTGGTGTGTGGCGCTGCCGCCGATTCGATCGGTGTAGGTCGGATACGACGTGGAGGAAGAGGTGAGTATTCCCTGGAAGGTAACGGTGATGATGTCCGGACCGGAAAGTGACGGCGGCGCCTGGAGCAGCCAGGAGACCGTGGCGGAATCGCCGGTATCCGTGATGCCGGTGAGGTTCTGAGTCTGACTCCCCGTGACCAGTGAATACCCGGTGGGTAACTGGATGGATGCCTGGGGGGAACTCACCGCATCCATGCCGTCGAGATCGACGGGACCAGGATAGGTGATCAGAGCCTGGAGAGTGAATTGAGAACCCGGAGCAACCTCGACCGGAGCGGCGATCTGCCCTTCCCACGGCGTGATGAGGCAGCCCCAGCGGGAATATCGCGTCCACAGGTCATCGATCAACAGCGACTGATTGAAGTTTACGTCGGGACCCTGATACTGCCCGGTGAACCATGGATCATGCACGATGAACACATCCGCGCCATCGGAGAATCCCTTGATCACCCGGAAGTGCCCGGAGTTATGGGATGTATCGTAGTACGTCAGTACGAAAAACGGATAACCGGCTGTTACATATGCTTTCACATCGGTGTAGCGGTTGGCGTAGCGCGGTGAGTAGGACCACTGGGCATCGGGCGCCGCATAGCCCACTGCACGTTCGTGGTAGCCCACCAGCGAGCTGTTCTGAATCGCCGTGCTGAGATCGGAAAAATGAGCCGCTCGCGGACAATCACCTGCATAGGTTCCGTACGACGAACTCTCATTGGCCACATCTCCGATATCATACTGGCTGATAACAGGACCGTAATAATCAAACACCATCTGCAGAGAAGCTTCGCCGCAGTACCATGTGGTGAGCTGGTAGTAAAAAGGCACGGTAAGGTCATGTTCAGCGCGGGAGGACGAGACGTCGGGCGTGAGCTGTAAGGAGACCGTGGAGGGCGCCAAATCAGGATATCGAGATGCCGCCGACAGGACGTCATCGAGCCGCGCCGCCGGCCGGCTGGAATCATTCACATCCACCAACAGGGGCGCTCCTTCTCCGCCATCCCAGCAGTACCAGTAGAGACGTTTGTCGGGCATCGTAACCACCAGCGGCGCCGCGGCGGCGACGGAAATACCCCCGGCGGTCGCCAGGCGGCGCGCATCATCACTCGAGACAGCAGGGAACCGATCACCATGGAAACCGGTCGTATACCATTGCCAGCAATGTGTGACAGCATCCCGTCCCAGCAGTCCCTTCACCTCCCCACCCCCGCTGATCCGCATGATTTCGTATAGCGGGGCGAGGGTAGGATAGTCATGCACCAGCACGGCTGTTTCCAGCCGGCAACCGACCCAGGCCGGAGCGCCCGCCACCATGTCAGGATCGACCTGGCTCGCCGCCGACAGCCATGTGAAGAATGCCTCGGCATCCCGGGGCGCGGCATGTGCCGGAACACCACCCAGGATGGCGAAAAAAAACACCAGAGAGACTATCATTCTAGTATTCATACCAACTTCCCTGATTCGATTCACGAATACCACCGCCGTCCCGGCGCGTGGGGTACAACCATGATGCGCTGTATTGATGGATACGGTGACGAGTCCGCTTTCTCCTCACTCGGAGACGACTCTGAATATGCCCGATATGGCCGCGGCAAACTGATCGGGCTGATCGATGAAGGGCCAGTGTCCGGACGGCATGATAGAGATGCACGGGACACCGTGGGCGGCCAGCAGGTCCAGCGATTCCTCACAAGAGCCGCTGGGACTGCCGGCGATGTAAAACTTCGGACATTGCAATCTCCGCAGCCTTTCCGCCAGTGTTTTTTCCGCCGAAGCCGTCACCAGCTCAGCAGCGTGAAGATGAAAGGTGGCGGGATGAGCCAGGCGCAGGCTGGCATAATAACCGCGGTGTGCCGGATCATCGATGCCCAGTCGATACACCTCGTCCCGCAAGGCATCGAATCCGCTCAATGTAAACTTTGCCAGGTCATGGGCCGCGGCTTGTCCACTATACGTGCAGTCGCCAGGTGATTTATTTCCCTCGACATCGATTACCGCCTGGACGAGATCGGGATGACGTTCGCAAAAAAGCAGCGCCAGCACTCCACCAAGGGAGTGACCGACAACTATGAGGCGTGTCTCTCCACGCCGCCGCAGCCACTCAGCCACCGAGTCCATCACGGCGGCGCCGGTGAGCGGCTTATCAGGCCATGCGCTGCGGCCATAGCCAGGCAGGTCGGGAATCAAGTGCCGCCAGCCGGTCAAGCTGGAATGGGTGACGATCCGCTCGAAGCACAATCCGGACTCACCCAAACCGTGCAGATACAGAACTGGAGGGCGGGTTGCCAGGCCATCGAGTTCCTGGATGAACATTCCATGTTCAACAGTGTGTCTGAGCTGCGGCACCTTAAACCTCCGCTGCCGGCCGGACCGTTCCATGCGTCGCCCCTGCTGCTCCGCCGGGTGATTCAGGAACGACTATCATGGTGTATGAGTTATCGGGATCATGATCGAACATCCGGATCGAATCTGCAAGTGCAACCGCCTCGGATTGGAATTCGGCGGTGGAAAAAGATCTCAGGTCAATCCGGAAACAAGGTCTCCGTTCCTCCCGACGGTTGCGGTTACCGCACCTTCATCGCCAGGCACAGGGCATCGTCCTCGGGAGAATGCATTGGGAGGAAGGAGAATAGGTGAACGGTGCGCCAATTGCCATTGTTGAACACTTCTCGATTGAAAGCCGCCGCCGTCGCAAAGGACACATTGTCGCAGACCAGCAGACCACCGTTGTGAAGCAACCGGTGACAATGAGGCAGCACGCCGTCGTATTCATGCTTGTCGATATCCAGGAAAATCAGATCGAATGGTGGTTTGAGCTTCTTCATGATACGCCCGGCAGCACCCACCTGGATATCGACACACCCCCCCAGACCGGCTCTCTCTATGTTCGCCCATGCCCGTACCGAGAGGAACTCGTCCCGTTCCACCGTCACCACCATGCCATCCGGTCCTGCCGCACGCGCAAGGTAAATGGCGGAATACCCCGTGGCCGTGCCCAGGTCGAGAATGCGCTTGGCCTTGCTGGTTC
Source organism: candidate division CSSED10-310 bacterium (assembly GCA_016932295.1). The sequence goes on along the minus strand of JAFGDC010000386.1, from coordinate 6,595 downwards.
GAATGAGAATATGCAGGAATTCTCCAACCACCGGCCCGATGATCGGAATACCCTCACGCAGCGCTTCGGCCTCCATCTCGAGCAGCAACCGGTCGCGAGACGGTATGAATCCCATGAAATACGACTTGGGATCAGGTACTGTCTTTCCCACTCCACTGCTCTCCGTAACGCGTCGACCATTCACTCCAGTACGGCCCATTCCATCACCTCGACCAACCGAGTCGGCGGCGCATCCCTCTGATCCTCGTAATCAACGCTACCATGAGTAGCGGACGCGGGCAAGCCACATCCATCGCCTCCGATGCGGCGCGCCAAACCAGACCGCTCATCGCGACGATTTCCCGAGGTCTTCCATCACTCGATTCCAAATCTTATCCAAAGCTGCCGCCATGGCTTGATGCAAACCCTTCCGCTCGGCCGCCAGTCCGCTTCTGAAAATAGTATCCACCGGTTTACTGCTGACACTGCGATAGTTGTTCTTGAAGGCAAGCCGGCCGCCATGAAAATACGAAACGAGCAAATCCAACTGCACTACATGCTCGCGGAACTCGAAATTCTCCAGCTTGATAACAAACCGGTGCGGATAGGCCGCCAGCGAGGGATCCTCTCCCAGCCCGGCCATCTCGGGCGCCACCCGTAACCGCAAATAATCGCGAAGCATCCGCCCCACATCGATTTTCCGGGCGGATGCATTCAATCTGCCCACCGGTACGTAACCGTACATCAACTCGACCGGCGTATTGTCGATCGTATACCCGGCAGTTATCGCCACGTGCCGGCCACAACCAGAGCGCGGTTGTGGATGCGCCGCCAGATACCTGTCAAACCGCTCGTGCATGTTCCTCGCGGCCTGCGCCGATCCACAGCCGAGCATCACGATGCCGATCCAAACAAAAAGCCACGAACGATCGATGCCTGTCATGCTCTCCTCACGCATAGTACACACCCTTTCACCAATTACCATTTAGTAATAAAGAAACTTGACAATTTCAAGCTTTTTTAAGCTAATTTTTCACTTCCGACGGCGAATCTGGTTTCGTCATGGTGGCGGGCGGACGGCTGACGGTCATTGCAGATAGCCCATGGCACGCAAGCCTTCCGCCAGTTCCTCCTCGAGTTCTATTCGCTGGATGGCGGCTGCTGGATCCTGCACCTGGCAGGTCGCCAGAATACGTTCCAGGTCTTCCACCACCCCAGGCTGCTGGAGGACCAGGTTGCGGGTTTCCGCGGGGTCTGCCTGGAGGTCGAACAATTCCTTTCTGATGCCATTCTTCTCGAAGGTGATCACGAGCTTATCCGAGCCGCGCATGACCGCCCGGCGCTTGATTTTGTTCCAGAATGCCTCGCGTTCCAGGTATAAGGGACCCGCATTGAACGACACGGCCAGCGCATTGGCGCCCGGACCGACCTGCACATCCGAGAAGTCGAGAAGCGCCGCAAGTGTCGGCAGGATATCCACCTGGCGCATGGGAGCAGGCTCCAATGCGGGTTGTTTCAGGCGGTGGTGGTCCGGCGGCACCCTGATGATGACCGGTATCCTGACGACCTCCTCGTACAGCGTCTCGTGGTTTATCCCCCTGTGTTCGCGAAACTCCTCACCATGATCTGACACCACCATTATGATCGTTCTGTCCCATACACCGCGGTCCTGAATACCCGCCAACAATCCCCCGATCGCCGCATCGGTGAAGGCTATTTCACCATCGTACAGATCTTTCGGTTGATCGCCGAACCGGTATTTTTGGTGGGGAAGATACTCGGAATGGGGATCGAAGTAGTGCACCCAGAGGAAGAATGGTTCAGGCAGGTCGCCCAGCACGGTTAGAGCCCTTGCAGTCAGGTGGGGGGAGGTTCTGACCAGGTGCGGATCACCAAGTTCAAGCGTGCTCAGATCATATACCCTGAATCCCTGGTTGATGTTGTACGTTTCCTTGAAAAAGATGTGTCCGAGGACGGCAGCGGTCGCATAGCCATGGATGGAGAGGAATTCCGCCATGGTCTGGACCCGGTCGCCGAGGCGTGTATCCGGAGTTATCAACAGGTGCTGGCTCGGATAGAGTCCGGTGAGTATCGAAGCCACCGAAGGTATGGTCCATCCGGCCTGACTATAGGCGGTGACCATCGTATGGGAGGAGCGTGCCAGGGCATCCAGGTGTGGGGTGACCGTCCGGGGGTAGCCATAGCAGCCCACATGATCGGCGCGCAGGCAATCGATCGTGATGAGCACCACGTTGCAGTTGCTTGCGCTGGCTCGATCGGGAGTAAAATCGGCGCCGGAATATTCGCAACCGGCCAGCAAGTAAATGGCCAGAGACAGGCAGCGCAAGGTCATGAAGTCGCGCCGCTCACGGGACATCCAGGGATGGGCCGGGGTGATTCCGGCGGACGGGAAACGAGAATTGCCTTTATTCCGCAGCGCACTCCCATGCATCCCAGTCAAGCAGCTCCATTCCACCGGCGCTGGTGAGAGCGCCATAAAATGTGATCCCACTGACCGCGCCCACTCCGTATGGCCACGGGAAAGAGAGCAACACGTCTTCATAATCGTGCCGCGGTTGGATCAGGCGGGTGGTGAAATCCGGCGGCGCCACGCGCCAACTCGGCCAGTACCAGTACTCACCACCCATGGCCAGGACGACATACTGGTCGACCTCCATCCCCGGTCCCGGGCTGTGGATATTGAGCAACAGGCGAAACAGGTCGCCGCCCCGGTATACCTGCCGGTCCGTGAAAATGGTCACCGCGATGGAATCGAGAATCGGTGTACCGGTGATGGTGGCTTCGATAGTGGGTGTCGGAGTGGGGGTCATGGTGAAGGACGGAGTATTGGTCCGGGGTGGAGTCGGAGTGGGCGTGGGGGTCGGAGTGCCCGGGCTGCCGACGAGGAAGGCGAACGGCGCGGCCATTGCCGTGGCTTCGTCAAGAGTGCTGTTGGTGGTCTGATCGGTGCCGAAGACGTAGGTTGTATCGAAGGAGGGATTCGTAGTCTCGATGTAGTATTCATAGAGGGTGCCGTTGGGCAGAGGACCGGAGATGTTGGTGATGAAATACTCGTTGTCGTTGGGCTGCACCGAGTCCCACGCGAAGTCCAGCGTGGTCCAGGCCCCGCCGTCCTGGCGGTAATGGAGCGTCGCGGTCCAGATGGTGCCGGAAGGCCACCCGCCGACATACATGTATACCGCGGCGACGGCGCTGTCGGGCAGGACCGGATTGCGCATGGTGACCGTCGGCGGTTCTTCGTTGCCGGGGATATGCCAGACATTCATGAGTTCCCGGGCAGACAGTCCCGGCGCTATACCGAGCAGCGCCAGTGAAACAAGCAACAATGTTCTCATGGTCATCTCCAACCGAAAGAGGTGCTGGACAGATCGAGCACATCGACGCCGCCGTGCTGAATGATGGCGCCCCAGAAGGTGATGTCCGCGGCGCCGAATTCCACCTGCGGCCAGATGAAATCCAGCAGAATGAGGTCATAGGTCCAGTTGCTCAGGAGATTACGCACCGAGTATTCCAGCTCTTCACCCCAGGAGGGATAGAAATAATAATTCTGGTACACATCCAGCACCACATACATGTCGACGATGATAGCCGGGCCCTGATTCCCCAACGTGGCGAAGAGGATGAAGCGATCGCCGGCATCATACATGCCCTGGTTGGTTGCAACGTCGATGGTCCGATCATACGCACTGGTGGGAGTCTGAGTGGGCGTGGGGGACACAGTGCCGGAAGGCAGCGGCGTGGGAGTCGGCGTGCCGGGCGGCCGCGTGGGGGTGGGAGTCGGCGTGGCAATGAAAAGCGAATAGATCGACACGCTCCGACCGGGCACATTCACGGTCAGGCTGTTGTTGTTGACCGTGGCGGTACCGCCGCGGATGAGTTCGGTCAACATATCACCGTCGGCGAGGCCGGTGCCGGAAACGCTGAATGTCTGCTGCCGGCTGTTGCTGCTGCGGTTGACGGCCACCACCGCCCGTTCCATGGGACAGACACGGGAATAGGCCAGGAAGTTGTCCTCAGCCCACAGGGTCTGCGGCCAGGAAGCAGCCCGCAGCGCCGGATGATCGCGACGGATCCCGCCGAGGACACGCAGGTAGGCCAGGGTTTGCTGCTCGAAGCTGCTGAGATCCTGCCCGAACCGCATCATACGACGGTTGTCGGGATCGCCGCCGCCCGGCATACCGATCTCATCGCCGTAATAGATCAACGGGATTCCGGGCAGTGTCATGATGTAGGAAAAAGCCAGTTGCAGCTTCTGGTAACCGGCATAGTCGGACGGTTGGCCGGGAGGATTGCGCCACCCCTGGGAGGCATGACTTATGCTGTCCCATACGGGACAGTACAGACTACCCGCGGCGGCACTCAGAAATCGCGCGATATCGTGGTTGCCGAGGAAGGTGGACATCAGGGCATTGTTGCCGTAGATGTTGAAGTATTCACCCCCGAGCTGATGCACCTGGCCGATACCCATCTCCTCCCATGCATATGCCTTGAGAATCTGGAGGTTGAGCGGGAAATCGAACTGGCCCTGGACCAGGTCGTCCCCCAGAAACGGGGAAATCTCGTGCGGATTGCCGGTGAATGTCTCCCCCACCATGTAGAATTCGATGCCGGTTCCCTCCATCTCCTCTTCCATGCGGGTGCGCAAGGCCTGGATGAAAGCGAACTCCACATGTTTCAAGGCATCCACCCGGAAACCGTCACACCCCGTGGTTTTCGCCCACCAGGACGCCCAGGCGGTCATGTCACGGATCACACCAGGCTGCTGGTAGTTCAAATCCGGTAAAAAAGCGGTGAACCAACAGGTGATGGGCGCGCTCCAACCAATGTCCTGGCAGATCTGCATGGGATAATTGAAAAAATAATCCGGACTGCCGCTGAAGTAAGGAGAATCAACGTGGACATGGTTGATCACCAAATCCAGCAGGATCCTGATCCCCCTGGCATGAGCCTTGTCCACCAGCTCATACAATTCCTCCATCGTTCCGAACTTGTTCTCCACCCCGTACAGATCGCCGGGCCAGTATCCATGGTACGCGCTGAACTCCACCGGGATCCAGTTGACTCCCGACTGGCCCGGCGCCAGACCGCATTGATCGGTGTCGCCGTACGAACCACCGCCGGAGGATTCAGCATTGTCACCAGGCCAGGATATCCAGATGGCGTTCACACCGAGATCATCGAAATAACCCGCCTCGATTTTCTCCGTGATTCCCCGGAAATCGCCACCCTGGTAATTGGTCTCCCAAGGCAGACCTGGTAACGGCGCATCATTGCCCGGATCGCCATTATAAAAACGGTCCGTCATGGTGAAATACAGCATCGCATCGTGCCAGTCCGTGGTCTCGTTGATGTACGCCTTCAACAGCGACATTTCCACGGGCCGGCCCGCCAGATCATCACCCTCGACACGGATATCATGGATACCGTCATCAAGGGGCTGGATGTCTATGCTCACCACGTTGCCCGTAACACTCCACGAACCCGCCGGCGCAAGCTCATGATCCAGGGTGACCACCACACTGGCCGGATCGAGAGCCGCACCCGCCTGATCAAGGCTGACATTGGCCCGAAACCGTCGGGCCGCCTCGTCCACGTGGTAGGTCGCGATCTCGAAACGTGGATAGTCGCACTCCACGTGCACCACCGAATTATAGCCGCCGTAACCGTCCGGCGACCGGTCGTTGTTGCCAGGATCCTCGATCCATAATCCATCGACGATAAACTTGTAGAGGTACGTACCGATATCCAGTTCGGTATCCACCTCCCATACTCCGTCACCGTTATCATCGGTCATCGCCAATGCATCCGGAGGCGCCGATGCCCAGCCGTTGAAACTGCCGGAAACCAACACCTCATCCACGGGATTGAATCCTTCGTCATAGGAAAAACCCACCGGGCAGTAATGAGCCTGCACCGTCCCGGCCAGGACCAGGATGGCGGCCAGCACAAACCCACCGGACATGACGGGGAACCCCGAACCCGGACTGCACACTCCACGCCTTCTGTTCGCCTCGCAGCGAGGAACCATAAAACCCTCCTTGTCGTTCCCCCGCCGGAACAAAGCCACCGCCGGCTCAGCCTCCGACCACTCGATGCCCATTCTGACCCGGGCTTCTCCGGGACAGCGGAATCATACATCACGCGCTTATTTAATTAGAAAACTGACAGGTTTGCAAGGAGGAGCCGGAATCACGGAGCGAGGATTGGAACCAATCTACCGTGCGCGGTGATGGGTTCTCCGTGAACTCATGGCTCACAAGCTCGAAGAACAGGTTCATCGCGCGGATGATCTACGCGATCACACCATGGATGCGACTCCGGATCGGCCTTTCCCTGCTGAAAACGATCGGACCACGCGCCGGTCAGCGCCGGCGCACCGTGAACCCAAGCAGCATGGAAAGAGACAGGAGCAGAAGCACGACGCCACTACCGCCCAGAACGGGGATCGGCGGGTGAGTGGGAGTCAGGGTGATGGTGGGAGTCAGGGTCGTCGTGGGAGTCCTGGTCACCAGGGCAGTGGGGGTAATTGTCGGTGGAGAGGTCGGGTTCTGCGTCGGACTCAGGGTCACCGTCGGCGTCAACGTCGGGCTCTCGG
>JAFGDC010000385.1 GCA_016932295.1 candidate division CSSED10-310 bacterium | reverse complement strand
GGGGGCAGATCATGGCGCATCGTGCAGATTCGCCGGCGGAAAGTCTATGTGAGGTCGGCACAGCATCGCACCGAAACCGTCGCCATCGCTCACAAGCACGCGCCACCAATGGGATTCTGGCTGAGCCAGCGCATCAAGGAGCAACTGTTGGGCGCTTCGGCACCGGAACACTTCACCTGGATGGCCGCGGATGGCTGTCATTACCTTTTTCATTTTCTCGGCAGAAACTGGGGGCGGCTCACCGCAGTGGCGCTGACAGAGGTGATGAAACGGGGCGTGAGTGATGTGGGAGGAGTGTTGCTGGCGGGAGTCCTGCCATTCAGCGCCGCCGGACTCATCACCGCCGGCCGCCGTCTGGAGTATTCATTGGCGGCGTTGCGGGATTCCATCGTGTACGATCTGGAACTCGGCCCATTTTTCAAACTGCTTCCCGAGGGAACCAGGGAAGCGGATATCCGCGCCGCCGTGGATCTGGACGGTTTGGCCGCGCTCCTGACCCGCGCACGGCTGAGTGAACTCACCATGGCGCAGTTTGCACGGGTTGCTTCCGTCATGAGTCTTCTCGATAATTGACCAGTTGTTCCGGGCACGGGATTGCCAGGTGGCGGTTGCCACCGGCGGCGATCGCCGGTCGGAACAACCCCATTGGCCCGCACCTCATACAATTATTTCTCTATGGGTCCAATCGGCGTGATACAAACACGTTTCACATGGTTTCAAGCGGTCGTGATTGGGCTGGCTGTTCGACCTCAGGGTCCGTAGCCGAATTCCACAAATGCCAGCGTGCTCAGGATTGTAAAATCGTCCGGACCGGTCAGAATGCCATAGAACCCCAGGTTGGTGAGCATTCCATCTACAGGTGGCCAACTGAAGGGACCGAGGATATCCTTTCCGGTCATGCCCGCCGGAACTGTCAGGCGTTCCGCTGTCAGGGTCTCACTCCACGCGGGATAGAAAAAATAGAGGCCGTACACGTCCAGCACCGCGTAAAAATCGACGATGGTAGGCACATTGGCGCTGTTCATCGTGGCGCTTAAAAGGAAGGTATCGTTTTCCTGGAAATAGGTGTCGCTGATGGTGAATTCCAGGGATATTTCCTCGAACATGGGATCGGGTGTGGGAGAAGGCGTTGGTGTGCAAGGAATGAAAGGCGTATCCGTGGGGACTGGAGTGGTGATCGGAGTGGGAGTGTCCTCGTCCAGCAGATCCAGAAACGCCTGCATCATGCGGGTGTGGTCATATCCGTTGTTCCGGTAACGGATGGTCATGCTGCGGTCGATGATGAAATTGGTGGGATAACTGGAGACCCCGTACGTTGTCCGCGAGGGGCCTGGTTCCGACAGAATGGGATAGGTCAGTCCCAGATCGTTGGCCCATTCATTGAGATCCGCCAGATCCGGAATACTGCCGCCGCTGTCCTCGCCTAACAGGCAGAATACCATGACACCCTGGTCCTGGTACGGTTCCCAGTAATTCTGCTGGAGATCCACCGCCTCGACGCGGCAGTCCTGGCACATCATGATGGAAAAATCCAGGACGATGATGTCGCCTTGGTAATCGAACAGGTGATAATAGGTGTTGAACTGCGACAATAGATTGAAATCCGCCGCCGGGTCACCTACTCCGAGATTGGCGCGGACCACCGGGGTCGCCGCAAGCGCCACCACCCCCAGCGTGACGAACAGCCTTGAAAACCATCTCATACCTTCCTCCTGGATAGCATCCTGTAATCCCATTGTCACAGTAGTTATTCACCTTTTCCCTGTCAAGTTTCCCCGAATCAGGCTGTCCCGGTCGAGACATCGCGCCGTCACTGCCTGCAGCGGCTGGTTTCGGAACGACTTGCGACCGGCTGATCAATCCCATGATTGCAGTGACGGGCAGATACTTCCGGCCATCAATGTCCCGCCTTGCCACAATCGGCAGCCTCTGTTTGCAACTCAGTTGCATGTCGTGCTAGACTCTTGAATGAGGAATGGAAACAGACAGGCGCCGATCGATGGTGGGTGAATGGTATAGAGGGGTTGTGAGTGACAATGAGGAACAGTCAATGAAACGGAAAATCGCGATGGCGGCGATTGGGTTGTGGTTGGCGGCGGCCTCAACGGGTGCCGTCGATGTGTTTGTGAGCATCCTTCCACAGAAATATTTCGTGGAGAAGATCGGCGGCTCGCAGGTCACCGTTTCCGTAATGGTGACCCCGGGAGCCAGTCCCGCCACTTATGAGCCTGCTCCACGGCAGATGGCGGCCCTTGCATCCGCGGAAATCTATTTTTCAATCGGTGTTCCCTTCGAGCATGTCTGGTTACCCAAGCTGAGCGCCGCCAATGCGAACTTGCGCATCGTGCCGACTGATCATGGCATTGCCAAGCGTGAAATCGAGACGTTCCACAGTATTCTGCAGGGCGCGGGAGACGGCGCGCAGGAGCATGGACATGACCATCATGAGCACGCTCACGAGAGCGGCATGGACCCTCATATCTGGCTCTCGCCTTCACTGGTGAAACTGCAGGCCGCCGTCATCTGTTCGGCGCTGGCGGAACTGGATCCCCCTCATGCCGGTTTGTACCAGGCCAATCTGGCGGCTTTCAATCTCCAGTTGGACGATCTCGACATGGAATTGCGCGCGGTGTTCGACGGTCTGCCCGAACCAAGATCGTTCATGGTCTTTCATCCTTCCTGGGGGTACTTCGCAGACACCTATGGATTGAAGCAGATCCCAGTGGAGTTGGAAGGTAAGGAACCAAAACCGGCGCATCTGGCGGCACTCATCCAGATGGCCCGGCAGCGCGGCATCAGGGTGATCTTCGTGCAGCCGCAATTCTCCTCCAGGAGTGCCCAAGTGATCGCTCGTGAGATTGGTGGCCGGGTGTCGTCCGCGGATCCTCTCGCCGAGGCCTGGGCGGACAATCTCAGGCGTCAGGCGGCGGCATTCCGGGAAGTGTTGAGCCATGAGTGAACGCACTGCCATTGTGGAACTCCGGGATGTTTCCTTCGGCTACGATGGTAATTTTATTCTCGAGGAAGTGAATCTGACGGTCGATCGGGGTGAATTTTTGGCGGTGATTGGTCCGAACGGCGGCGGCAAGACCACCATGTTGAAGCTCATCCTGGGGTTGCTGGAGCCGGCCGGCGGCTTCATTCGGGTGTTCGGCCGCACACCCCGTCAGGCATCCATCAGAGTTGGTTATGTTCCACAGGAGTTCGATCGTAATCTGGGATTCCCCATCTCCGTGCGCCAGGTGGTGTGCATGGGGCGATTGCGCGGGGCCGGTCGACGGCGGTTCACACGGGCGGATCATGAGGCGGTGGAGCGCGCCTTGACGCGGGTGTCCATGGATGGTTTCAAGGATCGCCGTATCGGCACGCTCTCCGGGGGTCAGCGCCAGCGGGTCTTTCTGGCCAGGGCGTTGGTGTCAGAACCCGATTTGCTGCTGTTGGATGAGCCGACCGCCCGGATCGACAGCCGGGGACGATCGGAGTTCTACAGTTTCCTGAACGAACTCAATAAAGAGGTGACGATCATCGTGGTGAGTCATGATTTGATGGTGCTGTCCACCTATATTAAATCGGTGGCCTGTGTGAACCGCAGGGTTCACTTTCACAACGCCCCCGAGATCACCAAGGATATGCTGGAAGCGGCGTATCATTGCCCCGTGGAACTTATCGCACATGGTCTGCCCCACAGGGTCCTGCCGAGCCACGAGGACAAGTCATGATCGAGGCATTGACTTTCGAATTCATGCGCAACGCGGTGGCCGCAGGTATATTGGCGGCGGTGGCATGTGGCATCCTCGGCACGTTGGTGGTCGTCAACCGGATCGTCTTCATCTCCGGAGGAATCGCCCATGCCGCATATGGTGGTGTGGGCCTGGCCTTTTTTCTCGGGTTGGCGCCGCTCCTGGGCATCGCGTTCTTCTCTCTGGCCGCGGCGCTCGTGATGGCCGTCGTCAGTCTGCGTGCCAGGGAGCGGGCCGATACTATCATCGGCGTCATTTGGGCGGTGGGCATGGCGCTGGGGATCGTTCTCCTGGATCTGACCCCGGGATACAATGTGGATTTGATGAGTTATCTCTTCGGGAGCATCCTGACGGTCCCGAGAACCGATCTCCTGCTCATGCTCGGCGTGGATCTGATGATAATTGCGTCAATGGCACTGTTTTACAAAGAATTCGTGGCGATTTCATACGACGCGGAGTTCGCCCGTATCAGGGGTGTGCCGGTACGCGCGCTGTACCTTCTGCTTATGGTATTGATTGCTCTTTCGGTGGTGATGGTCATCCAGACGGTTGGGCTCATCCTGGTCATCGCGCTGCTTACCATATCCCCCTTCATGGCGGAGAAATTTTCCGCTTCGCTGGCCGCCATGATGGCCTGGTCGACGCTGTTCAACCTCGTCTTCACCCTTGCCGGCCTGACCCTGGCATATACGTTCAATCTGACCTCCGGAGCTGCCATTATCTTGACCGCTGGCGCCGGATTCTTCATCTTCCTCATCGGAGAGCGGGTGCACGGTCATTTCCAGGGGCGTCGCACCGGAGCGCCGGCGTGAGCCGCCACCACGGTCTGCTTGCCGCTCATGACGTGACGGCGACTCCTCACCGCCTGGCTGTGCTGCGGGTCTTGGATGAAAGCGCTCACCCGCTGACCGCCGCCGAAGTGCGGCTCGCCGTTGGCAGAACAGGCGGCATCGATCGGGTGACCGTGTATCGCATCCTGGAACTGCTGGTGACCCATGACCTGGTGGACAGGATCAGTTCCGGCGATCGCTCTTTCCGATACGGTCTCAGCACGGCCCGTGTACACCATGCCCATCCGCATTTCTATTGTGTTCGATGCGGTACGATGACATGCATTTCCACCGCGGTGGTGGCGGCGGTTCTCGAACAGCTCGCCGGCGAGGTGCCCGGATCGGTACACCGCGTGGAATTGCGGCTGGACGGCGTGTGTCGCGCATGTAGCGTCAACGGGTCCGGGAGAGAGTGACTCGCCGCGTGGAGAAAGCGCCCGTTGTCGGCCGGATTTGCCACAATGGAACACTACGCAAGACCTGCCGCAATCGCCTTCACTCATCGATCGGGATGGGGAAGTCCTCCCCCGATCGCTTGTGGTAGCGGAATCCTTCCTCGTATTTCTCGAACCATGATTCATTCAGGCGCAGTTTGATTTTCTTGCCGGCGTCGGTGCTGAAGACGACCAGATACTCCTCGCGCAGGGTGCCGTCGTTCTCCTCGAAGGATTTGTGAGTTTTTTTTTCCACGGTACCGATCCATTCGGATTGTCGCCTTTTCATCTGGACGAAAGTCAGGACAGCGGTAACCGCGATCACGACGATGATGACCATGGCGATTTCCATGCAGACCTCCACGATAGTTGTATGGTTTATACCATAGCAGGCTGGTGTGTTTCTGGATACGTTCCGATTACCGACGGGGTTTCTGGTGGAGTAATCGGATATCGAACCGATGTGACGGACTCTTGCGTGATAGTTGACTTCCGCGCGACGGACTTGATACGAATACCTACGGAATAAAGTAGAGTGGTGATGATACGCAAGGTTTGTGTGTGTCGTGCCAGGCCGCTATCAGTGGTTTTCATGGGAGGATAAGGTGAAACAATTCCTGATAATTTCTGCAATCACCGTCTGTCTGTCGATGCTGTGTGGCGCCGGCGCAACCGGAATGGATCGGTGCACGGTTGTCCTGAACAACGCCACGCTGCGGGCCGGCGGTTGGGATGACATACCCTCCGACTGGTTGCTGACCGAGGAGGAGTCGGGCTATTACATCGTGCATTTTTCCGGCCGTATCACACCCGTCGCGAAGGAATCACTCGAGCGACTGGGGGTGGCGATTGTCGGCTACCTGCCACACGATGCCTACCTGGCGCGGCTGGATACCATGCAGCTTAACAAGGCGCGTTCCCTTTACGGAGTGGACATGGTGGCTCTGTACCAACCCTACTGCAAGATTGATCTGGAACTTCTGAGGATGGATGCCGCCGCGCTTGTGCCGATCCGCGTCACCCTGTTCGGCGGCGAATCGGTCGAGACCGCCCGCGCCATCATTCGCGCGGCGGGAGGGACAATCATCGACCATGCTGACAATCCTCATCGCCGTCGCATCTCTTTCGAGATCAAGGGCTTGAAGGTGGCGGAGGTCTCCAGGAGTCTGGCCATGCTGCCCGAGGTGGAGTGGGTGCAGCGCCGACCCGTTTATAAATTGTGCAACGATTATACTCGGTACATTTGTCAGTCAGGTCCCTACGGGGGTGGTCTCAAACCGTTGTATGACAACGGCGTACGTGGGGAAGGTCAGCTTGTCGGCGTGATGGATACCGGTGTGGATGCCGACATGTGCTACTTCTATGATGCCGGCCAGGGTTTGATCCAGGTCAATCAGCCGCCCAACTACAATCAACGCAAAATCGTCGCGTATGTCGGTCCCTCCTCCTATGCCAACAGCTATGACACACAGGGGCATGGCACCCATACCGCCGGCACCATCGCCGGTAATGATTTCGCAACGCCAGGCGGAGAGAACACCGGGGACGGCATTGCCTATATGGCAAAACTGATTGTGCAGGACTACGGTGACGGTTGGGACGTGTACCCGCCCGACGGTGAGTATGATGCGCATCAGGAAGTGTATGACATCGGCGGCAGGGTACATTCCAACAGTTGGGGATGGCCCAGTGTCCATGGTGTGTATCATGATGATTCCCAGGAGGTTGATCAATTCATCTGGGACAACCCTGACTATAGTATCGTGTATGCAGCGGGTAATGACGGCGCCGGCAGCGACACAATCAGAGCGCCCGGCACCGCCAAGAACGTGGTGACTGTCGGCGCTACCGAGAGCGGTGCCAGTCAGCCCGAAAACAATATGTATTTCTCGAGCCATGGACCCACCGATGACGGTCGTATCAAGCCGGATATCACCCTGCCCGGCGGCGATATCTATTCCGCCTCCAACGACAGTAACACCGGTTCCTTCAATTGCAGTACCCTTTCCGGCAGCGGCACCAGTATGGCAACGCCAGGTGTGGCCGGCTCCGCGGCGTTGGTGCGTGATTACTTCATGCAAGGTTTTTACCCGCTGGGAACGGCTGATCCCGGTTTTGCATTCGAGCCCAGTTCGGCCTTGGTCAAGGCGGTGCTCGTCAACAGCGGCGTCAACATGACAGGCACGTACACCGCCGATTCGGGTGCCGGGCATGCGGATATCCCTTCCATGGGGCAGGGCTGGGGCCGTGTGACCCTGGATACGACGCTCTTTTTCTTCAATGATCAGCGCTTGTTGTTCGTGGATGACAATAGTGACGGTCTGAGCACTGGCCAGCAGGTCCAGTATGTGGTGGCGGTGAACGCGTCGGACGAACCCCTGGAGATCACCCTGGTTTGGTCCGATTATCCATCCACGCCCGCCGCAAGCATCAACCTGGTGAATGATCTGGATCTCACTGTGAGCGGTCAACAGACATATCTTGGCAACCACTACAGCGGCGGCGGCTCGGTACCGGGCGGTTCGGCGGATCGGCTCAACAACATCGAGTGCGTCCAGCTAGACAATCCACCGGTAGGCGCCTATACCATCACCATCAATGCGTTCAACATACCGCAGGGACCGCAGCCGTACGCGCTTGTTATCTCCGGCCCCCTCAGCTTTTCCGACGGTGTGGTGAGCTTCGACAGCGGCAGGTATGCGTGCGATGGGACCGCGGCGATCGTCGTGTCCGATGCGGACCTGGGTGGTCAGGGAATGCAGGATGTCACGGTGGTGAGCACGACTGATCCGACTGGTGAAACGGTAACACTGACGGAAAGCGGCCCCAGTTCCGGCATTTTCGAAGGCATGGTGACCTTCACCACCGGTATACCCGGAGCCGGCGAGATACAGGTGGTTGACGGTGACTCGGTGACCGTGACCTATATCGATGCGGACGACGGCCATGGCGGGGTCAATGTACCGAAAACCGATGTGGCTGAAATCGATTGCCTGGCCCCCCAGATCAGCGGCGTTCTTGTCAGCGGGGTGACCTCATCGAGTGTCACCATCAGTTGGACCACCGATGAGGCGGCCGATTCCACCGTGACGTACGGGGATGCCGTGCCGCCGGCGCACACCGCGACCGATGAGACGTTTACTACCGCTCACCGCATCACCCTCACCGATCTGGATGATTGCGTGCTTTATCGCTTCAGTGTCACCAGCACGGATGCTGCCGGCAACGAGGTCACCGACGACAATGGCGGCGTATACTACGGGTTCACCACTCTGGCCGTATTCATCCTTTTTGAGGAGAGCATGGATACCAACCCCGGCTGGACCATCTCCGGTGGTTCCTGGGCATGGGGACAGCCCATTGGCGGCGGTGGTTACTACGGCGATCCCGATCCCACCTCCGGTTACACCGGTACGTCTGTTTACGGCTACAACCTGTCCGGCGATTATAGCAACAACATGCCGGCGTACCATCTCACCACGCCGTCTTTCGACTGCTCCGGCGCTACCGGCACCACGCTCACCTACTACCGCTGGCTGGGCGTCGAGAACAGCTCCTGGGATCATGCCTACCTGAGTATTTCCACCAACGGCTCCACCTGGACCAATCTGTTCGCCAACGGGACGGAATCCATTTCCGACGGCGCCTGGGTATGCCAGGAGTACGATCTGTCCACCTATGCCGACGGGCAGCCTGCCGTATACCTGCGCTGGACCATGGGCACCACTGACTCCAGCGTGATCTACTGCGGCTGGAACATCGACGACGTCAAGATCTCGTATGAGGCTCCCTGCAACACTCCCGACCTCATGTACGAGAGCCATGCCGTGGATGACAGCATCGGTGACGCAGATGGCGACATGGATGCCGGGGAGACGGTCGGGTTGCAGGTCACCCTGGAGAACCTTGGAATGGATGCCACGAATATCACCGGTATGCTCAGCAGTTCCAGCCCGTACATCACGGTTCTCGACGGCGAGGCGGTTTTCCAGGACATTCCTCAGAATCAGACCGGGAACTCTATCGCTCCCCATTTCACAGTCGCCGTATCAACCGAGGTCCCCAATCAATCGGCGGTTGATTTCACGCTTCACTGGCAATGCGACCAGGGCCAGGGTGATACCGGTTTCACGGATTTCATCCTGGCGCCTTCGATTGAGTATGTATCGCACCAGTTGATGGACAACGGCGACATGGACGGCAATTTCGATCCCGGTGAAACGGTCATTATTCCGGTCACCATTGGCAATACGGGTAGCGACGCAGCGGATGGGATCACGGCGGTGCTGTCATCTGATCACTCGGCGTATATCAGCATTTCCGACAACAGCGCGGATTTCGGTTCCATCGGTCCTGGTGAGCAGGGGTTCAGCCAGGCGCCGCATTTCACTGTCAACGCTTCTCCATTCACACCAAACGGAACAGTGGTGAACTTCCTGCTGGCGGTGAGCGAGACCGGGGGCTACGCGACGGCCGTGCCGTTCCAGGTTGAAGTGACCACGTCCAGTTTCTCCCGTCGATATTTCTGGAACATGGATAGCGATCCCGGATGGACGGGAACTGGTGAATGGGAGTGGGGTGTGCCAGCCGGCCAGGGCGGCGATCCGTCCGCTGGTTACAACGGCCCCGCGGTGTATGGTTATAACCTGAATGGTGAATACGCCAACGGCATGAGCGAGGAACAGCTTACCACCACTGTGCTCGACTGCTCCTCCTTCATTGACACCGAACTGCGGTTCATGCGGTGGCTGGGTGTCGAATCCGCCCAGTATGATCATGCTGCGGTCCGGATCTCCACGAACGGCACCACCTGGACCGATCTCTGGACGCATACGGGCGCTACGATCGACGATCAATCATGGACATCCCGGGTCTACGATATCTCCGCTGTCGCCGACGGGCAGCCAACCGTCTACCTGCGGTGGGTCATGGGGAGTGCTAACGGGAATGACGCGTATTGCGGCTGGAATCTCGACGACATCGAGGTTTGGGCGGACTCAAGTGCACCGGCGACCGTCACTCCCACTCCGATCATTCCTCCCACGTTCACGAGTGTGCCTTGTACCCGGACGCCGATTGTTACCGCCACACCGTCTTGTCCAACCACCGGCGCCTTCTGCGAAATCAGTCAGAGTGTGTTCGTGCCCGGCGATCAGTTCACGATGACCGTTTCAATGTGCAATGGCGGCAATAACAGCTTCACTGCGGAGGTGTACGTCATCCTGGATGTGTTCGGAAGCTACTGGTTCTGGCCCTCGTGGAGCATTGATATGGATTTCGCCGTCTGGAGTATTCCGGCCTGTGACTGCCTGACCGCCACCATACTCGATTTCATCTGGCCGCCCGGCGGCGGTGCGGCGGATGATATCGCGATCTGGGTGGCAATGCTGGAACCCGGTACCTACCACCTCATCGGCGAGTATGGTTACTGTCCATTCGATTATCACGACTGAGGATCAGACTCATGAAAAAGGGCGGCACCGCCGCCCTTTTTTTACCTGTAACGCATCGAGATGGCCGGTGTCGGGATGCCCGGATTTCGAGTGCCAGGCGTGTAATTGAAAGGTATCCCGCCTTGAAAGGTGCATCCGTATACGGCGAAAACCGGCACCTGAGGAACCGGCAGCGTGCTGCATCCAACCCGGGATCGAATTGCCGATCGCGCGCCACCGGGCTGGTCCGACCATGCTGGTGGCGCATTTTACGTTTGCCATGCCTGGGTTGGTACGCAATAATAGACTGCTCGTTCGACCGGTACAGATTCCATACGCACGGCCCATCGTGAAAAAGCGGTGGGAACGGGTCGCAGATCAGCCGCCATGAGCTGGCACGGGGGAGCATCATTGTGAAATCATTCCCACCTGGCAAGATACCCTATGAATGCCTGGAGAAGATTATCTCCAGCACCCGCGTGGATGATCCGCGCGTCATCATTGGTCCAAGACCCGGAGAAGATGCCGCGGTGGTGGATTTCGACAAGAAGCTGCTCATCGCCAAATCAGACCCCATCACCATGGTGGAGGAGAATCTCGGCTGGTACCTGGTCAACATCAATGCCAACGATATCGCGGTCATGGGGGGAGAACCCAGGTGGCTGTTGGTGACATCGCTGCTTCCCGAGCTGGGTACCGATCAGGCCATGGTGGAACGATTGCATGGGGAGGTGATCAGCGCTTGTAAAGAACTGGGAATCAATCTCATTGGCGGGCACACGGAAGTAACACAGGGTCTGGATCGTCCCATCCTGGTGGGACACATGCTCGGAGAAGCCACGTACAAAACCTTGGTGGACAAGCGAAAGATTCGCTCCGGAGACCTGATCCTCCTGACCAAGGGGATTGCCATTGAAGGCACTGCCATGATCGCCAGGATGAAAGAGGAAGAACTCACCAGGGAGTTGACGGATCAGCTTATCAAGCGGGCTGTGAATTTTATTTATGAGCCGGGTCTGTCCATTGTGAAGGACGCGAAGCTGGCGGTAAAATACGGCGGCATCCACGGCATGCATGATCCCACCGAGGGCGGTCTGCTGGGTGGTGTGTTCGAACTCATGAACGGCCTTGATATGGGTGTGGAACTCTACGAATCAAAGATTCCCGTGTTTCCCGAAACAGTGGAATTGTGCCGCTATTTCGGGCTGGATCCGTTACGCTTAATCGCCTCTGGCGCGCTGCTTGTAGTCGCTCCGGCCGAGCAGATGGTGGGTCTGCAGCATCGTTACAAGCAGGAGGGTATCGAGAGCGCCATCATCGGCAAGGTGGTGGAAAGCCACGAGCAGATTCGTATCAAGCGTCTGACCGGCTGGGATTACATTCATCCCGATGAGGGCGACGAGATCGCCAAGATTCTTTAGCGCACTATAGTTCCACTGACCGGCCGGAAGATTTCCTCTGGAATGGGACAGGGCTGGTCCGCCGCCGGTCGGGCTCTTGGTGCGTAAACCGCGAAAAAAACACCCGCTTGACTCTCGCCCGGGGGGGCACTATAGAAGGATGTCCGGCCTCGAAGTCCGTTGCAGGCGGCGGGCGATGCGGCCGCTTCTCCCGGGTGATGGATTGAACGTTTTCCCGGAATCCCGGATAGGTTGTCGAGCGTGCGTGAACCGGTATCGTCTGCATGGTTGGAGCGGTGAAGGAGGAGAGCATGCGGGAAAGCATGAGACGGGCCATTGATGTCGCCTGTTCCGCTGGAGCGGAATATGCCGATGTCAGGTTTTTTTCCCAACGGGCGCAATACATCATGACCTCGGATATGCGCGTGAGAACAATTACCGATTCCGATGTCACCGGCTTTGGTGTGCGCGTCTTGGTGGATGGTTGTTGGGGTTTTTCGGGTAGTGGTCGGGTGGAACCCGCCGAGATGGAACGAGTGGCGGATCGTGCCGTGGCCATTGCCAGGGCTGGCTGTCGGCTTCGGAATGACGGCGGTGTCCGGCTGGCTCCCCTGGCACCCAGCCAAGGTGTCTGGTGTACGGCGATCGAGCAGGATCCTTTCGAAGTGTCCATGCAGGACAAGGTGGAGTTGCTGTTGGCCGTGTCGGAAGAGTTGTTCCGCAATCCGGAGATCCGCAAGAGTTTCGGAATCATGCAGTTCATCCGGACCGAGCGCCGTATCATCAGCAGCGAGGGCACGGATATCGAAGCCACGCAATACATCTCCAATGTCGGCTACCAGGCGTCCGCGGTAGGTAACGGCGATGTCCGGTCGCGCATGTTTTTCTGGCCGGCCATGAGCCGTGGGTATGAACTGGTGACCGAGGCCCCGCTGTTGCAGGAAGCCGGGCGTATCGCCGCCGAGGCGGTGGAACTGCTGCATGCGCCTGAATCACCCTCCGGAGAGTTCGATCTGATCCTTGATCCGGCGCACCTGTCACTGGTGATCCATGAGTCCGTTGGGCATGCCACTGAATTGGATCGAGTGCTGGGAATGGAAGAGAGTCTTGCCGGCAGGAGTTTCGCGACGCCGGACAAAGTGAACCAGTTCGCCTATGGTTCGTCTCTCGTCAACCTGACCGCCGATACTACGTTCCCCGGCGGCCTGGCAACCATGGGCTGGGACGACGACGGAGTGCCTGGCACATGCTGGCCTATCGTCAAGGATGGCATCCTGGCAGGCTATGCCACTAACCGCGAGGTGGCTCCTCTCGTCGATCAGGATTTCAGCCGCGGCTGCAACCGCGCCGATCACTGGGGCAGCGTTCCCATCGTGCGGATTCCAAATCTGAGCCTGGAGGCGGGGAAGACGCCGCTTTCCCTCGATGAATTGATCGCCGACACCAAACTGGGTATCTACATGGAAGGCAGGGGCAGTTGGAGTATCGATCAGATGCGGCTGAATTTCCAATTCGGTGCCGATGCCGCCTGGCTCATCAAGGATGGTACCCGACGGCACATGCTGAAAAACGTCATCTACCAGAGTATCACTCCCGAATTCTGGGGATCCTGCGATGCCGTATGTGACCAGCGCTCCTGGCGGCCGTTCGGCATCACCAACTGCGGCAAGGGGGATCCCGGTCAATTGTCGATGATGACACATGGGGCGGCCCCCGCCAGGTTCCGAAAAGTCAAAGTGGGAGGAATAAAACCGTGAACAGGGACTATGCCGGCGACATCATCAACAGGGTGTTGAATATCTCCACGGCGGATGACACGGTTGTCAATCTGACCTGCTCAGACACCAAGGCGACGCGCTATGCCAACAACGCCGTGACTCAGAGTCTGGAACGGTTCCAGGAGCGGTTGGCGGTGACGGTCAGTTTCGATCGGCGAGTGGGTACCGCGATTTCCGAGGATCTCAGCGAGGAAGGCTTGGCGGCGGTGGTCGGACGGGCGGAAGCCAATGCCCGTCTCAGCAAGCCCGATCCCGAATATGTGACGCCTGTGGCGCCGGTCGAGTATGTGCCGGTGAATGCGTTCCATCAAAACACCGAATTGTTCGATGCGGCGTCCAGGGTGGGGCGGATCGAAGCGGCGGTGGACGTGTGCAGGCGCCGGGAACAACTGGCTGCGGGCGTGTTCATAGTGGGCAGCAACCACGTAGCCGTAGGCAACAGCAAGGGCCTGTTTGCCTATCACCGTCATTCCAACGCTCAGTTCACCATCACCGCAATGACCGATGACAGCTCCGGTTGGGCCGAGGACTGCCACGAGGACGTGGAACAGCTCGATACGGTGCGCGCTGCTGAAACCGCCTCCATGAAAGCGCTGGCCGGCCGGCGGCCAAGGGCGGTCGAGCCGAGGAAATACCGCGTGCTGCTGGAGCCCGCCGCCGTGGCCGATCTCTTGACCTTCATGTTGTGGTTCTACAATGCGAGGGCCGCGGATGAACAGCGTTCCTTCATGAGCGGCAGGCAGGGCACCAGGGTGTTTCATCCACAGGTGAACATTCTCAGCGATCCCACCGATACCCGTCTTCCCGGGGTTCCCTTTCAGGACGACGGGCAGCCGGCGGCACAGGTCCATTGGGTTCGGGATGGCGTTGCGGAAAACTTGGTGTGTGACAGGTTCTGGGCTCAGAAGTCCGGCCGGTCAGCCACTGGCATGCCCACCAATCTGCTGATGGATGGCACCGATCTGCCGTATGAAGAACTCCTCGAGAGCATGCATGACGGACTCCTGATCACCAGGTTCTGGTACATCAGGCTGGTGGATCATATGACAGTACTGCTCACCGGAATGACCAGGGACAGTACCTGCAATGTCATTGACGGCTCCTGTCGGTTCGGGGTGTTGAATCTCCGTTTCAACGAGAGTCCCATCACCATGTTGAACAACATCAGCGCCATGTCACGGCCCTATCGAGTCGGCAACCGCTTCATTCCGATCATGATGCCGGCGCTGATAGTCGACGATTTCAACTTCACCAGCAGGACGCTGTTCTAGCCTTTCAACCGTCCGGCGGGAGGTGCTTTTCCCGCCGCCGAAGGACATCCGGACGGCCGCCGGATCTTGACTTGTGACTTTGCGCCGCCGGACCCAGCAAGTATACTATTGGTATGTAATACCTGTCCTGCCACGCTGGGTTTCCCGTCGCACGCGCAGGGTGAGCGGCTCCTGACGGTATGGAAGAGTTGCGCGGAGGGGGTGAAAATGTCCCGTAAGTATCGCCAACGAGGCTATATGGATCACGAACACGAGGATCGTCGCGTCCGGCAGGATGATCTCCGCCGGCAGGTTCCTTTGGGTTCGGTGCTCAAGATCGTGCGTTGCGAATCATGCAGCGAACGCAACGAGACCATCGGTACGGTGAGGCCGGGTGATGAATGCCGCAGGTGCGGCGCGGCACTGCACGCCTGCGTGCACTGTGAGTATCTCGATTACAAGGCGCGGCTGCAATGCACCCAACCGCTGCAGGATGGCATAACGGACAAGCAGGCCGGCAACGAGTGCCGGTTCTTTTCGCCACGGTTCGAACGGGATCCGACCCTGGATCGTCCCATGACCGAGGACGATGCCAGGAGGGCGTTGGACCGCCTATTTAAGTTATAGAAAACAATGATGATTTGACCAATGTGTAGCGCTGTCCTTATAATTCCTCAATGTGGAGTGATCTTCGACACAGTCATGAAGAGTAATTGTCGGATATGAATTAAAGGAGGAATCTCATGCCGAATCAAGCCCCCAAGCGTCTCGCTGAATTATTGCGCGAGATGGGATTACTTTCACCCAAACAATTGGAACGAGCCTTGGAGGAGCAGCAGCGCACCGGTGACAGCATGCTTGATGTGCTGAGGCGTGACGTGAGTTTCAGGTCCATCTGGGACCTGTTGCGATATCCTCTGCCGTTTCCGTTCGGCGCGGCCAAGCGAGAACAGTTGAAAGATGTGCTTTTACAGTCAGGCGCCATAACCGATGAGCAGTTGACGGCCGCCCTGGCGGGCGATGATGCCGCTGATGAGGAACTTGGCGCCATGCTGGTGGAGCGTGGGATCATCACCAAAAATCAGTTGGTCAGGGCCCGCAGGGAGCACCAGAGAGTCGGGCAGCCGCTGTGGCGATCACTGCTCAACCTTGGTTTCGTCGAGCCTGCCATGTTGACGCAGCTCATCCAGGGCCAGCTTTCCAAACCACAGGAGTCGGGCAAGGATGAATTGGTGATGGAGGTGCTGGTCAACACTAACCTGATCACCGCGGCGCAAAGGGACGAGGCGGCGGTCCACAAGCAGGAGACCGGTAAATTGATGGTCACTTACTTGATGGGCAAGGGGGTCATCAGCCAGGAGAAAGTCGCGGAGGCCCTAGAGCAGCACCTGCAGATCCCTTTCGCGGAGCTGACGACTCAGACCATCGATGCCAACGTGGTGTATGTATTGCCGGAGAACTTTCAAAGAACGAACCGGGTGCTGCCGGTCCGCCGCGAGGACATGGATCTCTACGTGGCCATGGTGAATCCGCTGGATATGGAGGTGATCAACAGGATCAATTTCATGACCGGGCTCACCGTGCATCCGATGTTGTGTACCGGCAATGACCTGGACAAGGCTCATGATGACTATTTCCGGCGCCTGGTTGAGAGTGAGAGGGTAGTACGCGCCGGGTTCGGTGAACGAAGCATCGAGGAAGTGGCGGAGCTGCCCGCCGTGCAGCTCGCCACCACTATCATCGAAGGCGCGATCAACGCCCGTGCCACGGATATCCATCTGGAACCCCAACTGCCCACCATGCGGATCCGCTACCGGATAGACGGCAGGCTGTACGATGTCATGTCTATTCCCGAATCCATTCAACAGGCGGTGTTCTCGCGAATCAAGATCATGGCGGACATGGACATCACCGAACGACGACGCCCCCAGGACGGTCACATCAGCATGCGGCTCTTCGGCAGGGAGTTGAACATGCGCATTGCCACCGTACCGACCTATCTGGGTGAAAAAATGGTGATTCGATTGTTCGATGAAGCAAATGTGCTGCGCGGCATGCGGCAACTTGGTCTGAACGATGAACAGGAGGTGCAGCTCCAGCGATTGGTCACCCAGCCCAACGGCATGATCCTGGTGACCGGTCCCATCGGCTCGGGGAAGACGACATCTCTGTATTCTTTCATCAACGAAATAAACGTGTTGGAGAACAACATCGTGACCATCGAGGATCCAGTGGAATATCGGCTCCCCGGCGTAACACAGATCCAGGTCAATCCCGTTATCGGTCTTGGTTTCGCCTCCGGATTACGGGCGGTGCTCCGTCAGGATGCGGATATCCTGATGGTGGGTGAAATCCGCGATTCGGAAACCGCCCGGGTGGCCACCTGGGCGGCGCTTACCGGGCAACTGGTCTTCTGCACGCTGCACACGAAGAACGCTATTTCCGCTGTAACCATGCTCAACAACCTCGGCGTGGAGGATTTCCTCATAGCCAGTTCACTCCTGGCGGTGGTCGGTCAGCGCCTGGTGCGCCGGATTTGCCCCCATTGCGCCACGCCTTACCGGCCGGATGAGGCGTTGTTGGCCAGTCTGGGCTTGCCTCCGGCGGAGGAACTCACCTTCTCCCGTGGTCTCGGTTGCGACCAGTGCCAGCAGACAGGATATTTGGGGCGGGTGGGCGTGTTCGAGATCTTCGAACCGGATGATGCGGTGAAGAAGATGATCACCGCCGGCGTTGCCAGTGACCTGATTACCCAGGCGGCCGTGGCCGGTGGCATGCGGTCGATGTGGAACGACGGCCTCGACAAGATAACACATCACCTCACGACGCCCGAAGAGGTGCTCCGTGAAGTCACCCTGGCATAGGGGGTGGGTATGAATAAGGGTCGAAAAGAAGACCAGGGGAAAAAAGATGCTCGCACATCCAGGGAAATTCATGGTGAACTGAGCGACAGGCTCCGTGAATCCCGGCGATTCGAAGAAAGCGGCGGTCGTGTGCGCGTTGCCGGTGCCGGCAGACGTTCGTTTCTCAAGGAATTTTTCGGTGGGCAGATACGGTTGAAGGTCAGCCGCGAGGATATAATCCTGTTCAGCCGCCAGTTGTCCATGATGCTCGGCATCGGCATTCCCGTGATCCAGGCGCTGCAGATTCTCTCCCTGCGGAGCCCCAATCCGCTTCTGCGCAAAATCATCGCCAGGATAGGGTCTGAGGTGGAACTGGGTAATCCCGTGTCGGAGGCGTTGGCGCAGCATCCCACGGTGTTCAACACCTTTTATGTCAATACGGTGCGAGCCGGCGAGCAGTCCGGCACGGCCGACGAATCTCTGAAACTCCTCGCTGATTACATGGAAAAGGAAACCCGCATCCTGCGCAAGTTCAAATCCGCCATGACCTATCCGGTGGTGGCACTGCTGATCGCCGTGACGGTGGGAATACTCCTGGTTGTCAAGGTGATCCCCGTCTTCGAGAAGGTCTTTGCCGATGCCAGCCAGGAATTACCCGCTATCACGTTGGGCCTGATCGGGTTTTCCAGGTTCATCAGGGGGAACTACATCATCCTCATCGCTGTGATCATCGGCCTCTACATACTGATGCGTTTTCTCAGGTTATCATCCGGTGTCCGGCATGGCATCGATTGGTTCAAGCTTCATGTACCGAGGATCGGCGATATCATATCCCGGATCCTGATCTACCGCTTCGCCAGGCTCATGTCCATCATGTCCAGGAGTGGTGTGCCCATCCACCAGGCCATGGCCATCACCGCCGAGGCGGTGGGCAACCGGGTGACCAGGCAGGCCTTGACCAGTGCGAATACGCTCATCAACGAGGGATACACGATCGAGGAATCGCTGCGTCGCACCTCCGCCTTCCGTGAAATCGACGTGGATATCATCGGCGTTGGGGAACAGACCGGTTCACTGGACACCATCCTTGATCAAATGGCCTCGGCCTACGAAGAAGATCTCCAGACATTGATGGAAAATATATCGGTATTGATCGAGCCGCTCATGCTCCTGATTATCGGCGGCTTTGTGGCACTGATCGCCCTGTCCATGTTCCTGCCGTACTTTTCGCTGGGTTCGGCCATCCTCCCGCAGTGATCGAAGGTATTTCGGCAGAGGTGAAGGGAAAACGGAAATTCGAAAGGAGTAGTGATGAATGACGTGATGCTGGACCGGGAGCGCGCATGCCTGCTGGTGATCGATGTCCAGGATATTCTGCTCAGGCAGGTCAAGGACCGGGTGGCGGAGTCGATGATAAAGCGCTTGAAACTCATCCTGTCGGTATTCAAGAAGCTGGGCCTGCCGGTTCTGTGGACTGAACAATACGCCAAGGGATTGGGACCCACGAACTCGGAGCTGGCGGAGCTGATGGCGGAGATCGCCACACCGGTGGATAAACTGGCCTTCAGTTGCATGCGCGTGGAGGAGTTCAGGGATCGGCTGGCGG